>NZ_DAISHT010000239.1:0-4764 GCF_036822375.1 Pseudoxanthobacter sp.
ATTACTTCAGATTACCGCAGAAGCGCTGAATGCGCTTGCAGGCTTCTTCCAGCGCCGCGTTGGAGGTGGCGTAGGAAATGCGGAAATGGGGGCCGAGGCCGAAGGCCGAACCCTGCACCACCGCCACGCCTTCGCTCTCCAGCAGCTCGGTGACGAAGCCCTGATCGTCCCCGATCACCTTGCCCGAAGGCGCGGTGCGGCCGATGGTGCCGGCGCAGGACGGGAACACATAGAACGCGCCCTCCGGCGTCGGGCAGGTGATGCCGCGGGCCTGATTGAGCATCGAGACCACGAGGTCGCGGCGCTCCTTGAAGACGGCGGCGTTCGTCGGGATGAAGTCCTGCGTGCCGTTCAGCGCTTCCACCGCGGCCCACTGCGAGATGGAGCAGGGGTTGGAGGTCGACTGGCTCTGCACCTTGGCCATCGCCTTGATAAGGGCTTCCGGGCCGGCACCGTAGCCGATGCGCCAGCCGGTCATGGCATAGGCCTTGGAAACGCCGTTGACCGTCAGCGTGCGGTCGAACAGCGCCGGTTCCACCTCCGCCGGGGTGGTGAAGACGAAGCCGTCATAGGTGAGATGCTCATACATGTCGTCGCTCATCACCCACACATGGGGGTGACGCACGAGCACGTCGGTGAGCGCCTTCACCTCGTCGCGGGTATAGGCCGCGCCGGTGGGGTTGGAGGGCGAGTTGAAGATCACCCACTTGGTCTTCGGGGTGATGGCCGCTTCCAGCGCCTCGGCCGTGACCTTGAAGCCGGTGGCGGCGGTCGCCTCCACGATCACCGGGGTGGCGCCGCACAGCAGCACCATTTCCGGATAGCTGACCCAGTAGGGCGCCGGCACGATGACCTCGTCGCCGGGGTTCAGGGTGGCCATCAGGGCGTTGTAGAGCACCTGCTTGCCGCCGCCGGAAACCGAAACCTGCGCCGGCTTGTAGGCGAGGTTGTTCTCGCGGGCGAACTTGGCGACGATGGCTTCCTTCAGTTCCGGAATGCCGTCGACGGCGGTGTACTTGGTCTTGCCGTCGCGAATCGCCCGGATGGCGGCTTCCTTGATGTTCTCGGGCGTGTCGAAGTCCGGCTCGCCGGCACCGAGGCCGATGACGTCACGCCCGGCGCGCTTCAGCTCGGCGGCCTTGTTGGTGACGGCAATGGTGGCAGACGGTTTCACACGCGAGAGCGCATCGGCAATGAAGCCCATTTCAGTCCCCGGAGGATAGGCGCCCGGCAGGGCCGGCGGCGGCGCCGCGGCCCCCTTCTTCAAGGGGCGGATGCGGGCTGCGGCAGAAACCGAAGTAGCCGAACGCGGGTTTTAAGAACGTCGGATGCAGTGATTGGACATACTCTGCCGCGCTCTGCAAGGGCGCGGCGCAAGTTTGTGTGCGGTATTCCGCCTTTACGGCGAAAGTCCGCCCGCGGGCATTCGCCGGACGCCGGCGGGAAAGCGGCTGCCGGAAACGACAACGGGCAGCCCCGCGTGGTGCGGAGCCGCCCGCAGCGGCCTGCGGCAGCGCCGCAAATCAGAAGGGAATCACGCCCTTGGAATAGGTGCCGTGATAGCTGTCGACCCACGGCAGCGGATCGGGATTGTCCGTCACCAGCGGCAGCGAATTGACCCAGCGGTAGGGCGAACCGGTGTGAGCCAGCGGACCCTGGCTGACCGAGGGCTGGCCCTGATTCATGAACACGCCCGGCAGCGACTGGCCATAAGGACCGGCATAGTCGCCCGAGGGCTTGGTCACGGTGATCTCGGAATTGCCGGCCTTCTGCTGGCCCGCCTGCTGCGCAGAAGCTGCGCCCGCCGACAGCACCACCAGCGTGGCGACAAGGGCACGCGCGAGCACACGCTGCGGCGCGGTGTCGAGGTGGAAAGCTGCCCGCATATTCTCCTCCGTCAATCGCTGGCCAGGCCTGCAATATGGATGATGCCGCCCCCGCCGGCCTAGGTGTTCCCCTTTTATAGCAGAACACGCAAGCCGGAAACGAGGGCCGGCGGCTTTAATCAGGCCTGTGTTGCCTTCGCGCCGATGGTTTTGGCTAATAAAGCCTTTGTGAAATGCCGGTCCGGCGGGCGCCGGGCCGGCGTGCGGCGCGTCAGCGGCGGGTGGAAAGCAGCCCGAGAATTTCCTTCATGGTGGCAACCACCGGATCGGCGATTGCCGCCGCGCGCCCGGCGCCATCGGCCAGCACCGCGTCGATATAGCCCGGATCGGCCTTCAGGCGGCGCATCTCGCCGGCGATGGGGGCGAGCTTTTCCACCGCCAGATCGGCCAGCGCCGGCTTGAAGGCGGAAAACTGCTGGCCGCCGAACTCGTCCAGCACCGACTGCTTGGTGCGGTCGGCCAGCGCCGCATAGATGCCCACGAGGTTGTCGGCCTCCGGTCGTCCTTCCAGCCCCTTGAGTTCGCCCGGCAGGCCTTCCGGATCGGTCTTGGCCTTGCGGATCTTCAGGGCGATGGTGTCGGCATCGTCGATCAGGTTGATGCGCGAATAGTCGGACGGATCGGACTTCGACATCTTCTTGGAGCCGTCGCGCAGGCTCATGATGCGCGTCGCCGGGCCCTGAATGAGCGGCTCGGGCTGCGGCAGATATTCCGTGCCGAAGCCGAGCCCGTCGATGCGCGCGGCATAGTCGTTGTTGAACTTGGCGGCGATGTCGCGGGTCAGTTCCAGATGCTGCTTCTGGTCCTCGCCCACCGGCACATGGGTGGCCCGGTAGACGAGAATGTCGGCGGCCATCAGGGTCGGGTAGGTGAAGAGGCCGACGGAGGCGTTCTCCTTGTCCTTGCCGGCCTTTTCCTTGAACTGCGTCATGCGGTTGAGCCAGCCCATGCGCGCCACGCAGTTCAGCAGCCACCCCATTTCGGCATGGGCGTGAACCTGCGACTGGTTGAACACGATGTGGGCCCTGGGGTCGATGCCGGCCGCAAGATAGGCGGCCGTCACCTCGCGGATGGCGCCGGTGAGCTCGACCGGGTCCTGCGCCACGGTGATGGCGTGCAGATCCACCACGCAGTAGACGCAGTTGAACGCATCCTGCAGCGGCACGAAGCGCGCCAGTGCGCCGAGATAGTTGCCCAGATGCAGGTTCCCGGTCGGCTGGATGCCGGAGAACACAAGCGGCTCGAACGTCGTCATGACTTCATCGACCTTGAATTCAGGTGTACCGGGGCCTTATGGCGAAGCCGGCCTGCCGGTGCAAGCGGCAGCCGGCGTTGTGCCGCCCGATCGGGGCGGCATCGCGGCCGCTGCGCCGGCCGGGCCGCGTCAGCCGCGCCGCCGCGACAGCACGCGGGCGATCTCGCTGCGGCGGATGGCGCCCGTCAGCACCGCGGCCACGGCATAGACGATGCTGCCCCCGATGACCAGAATGAGCACGGCGGCAATGCGCTTCAGGCCGCCGGCGGCGCTGAGCGGGGCGGTGAAATTGGCGATGGCGACGAGGGCGATGGTCATCACCGCGGTGGCCAGCACCAGGCGCCACAGCGCCGAAAGCAGCCGCCGGTCGAGCCGGTAGAGCCCGGCGCGCGACAGCCCGCGATAGAGCAGGCCGACATTGAGCCAGCTCGCCAGCGTGGTGGCGATGGCCACGCCCACATGGCCCATCACCGGAAACAGCGCGAGGCTGAGGACGATGTTCACGCCGACATTGATGGCCGAATACCACATCGGCGTGCGGGTGTTCTCGCGGGCGAAGAAGGCCGGCTGGAACACCTTGATGAGCACGAACGCCGGCAGGCCGAAGCCGTAGGCGGCCAGTGCGGAAGCGGTGGCGACACTGTCGGCGGCCGTGAAGGCGCCGCGCTGGAACAGGCCGACGCACAGCGGCTGCGCGACCGCGACAAGGGCGGCGGCGGCCGGCAGCGTCAGCGCCATGGAGAATTCCAGCGAGCGGTTCATGGAGTGGTTGACGGTGTCGACATCGCCGGCGCGGATGCGGCGGGCGATATCGGGCAGCAGCACCACGCCCACCGCGATGCCCACCACGCCGAGCGGCAACTGATAGAGCCGGTCGGCAAAATAGAGCCACGCCACCGCACCTTCCTGCGTGGAGGCGATGGTGGTGCCGATGAACACGTTGATCTGCACCACGCCGCCGGCAATGATGCTGGGGCCGGCCAGCGCCATCAGCCGGCGCACGCCCTGCGTCAGACGCGGGCGGATGAGGGCCAGATGCATGTCGGCCCGCGCCGAGGCGACGATCAGCACGATGAGCTGCAGCACGCCGCCCGCCACGTTCGCCCATGTCAGCCAGTAGCCGGCAAGATCGGTGCCGATTTCGCCCTGCCAGTAGATCCAGACGAGCGCGGCGATCAGCACCGCGTTGAGCAGGCTCGGCGCAAACGCCGCCGCCACGAAGCGGTTGAGGCCGTTGAGCACGCCCGAATAGAGCGTGACGAGGGAAATCAGCGCCAGATAGGGAAAGGCGATGCGGCTCAGCGCCACCGTCAGGTCGAACTTGGCGGGGTCGGAAACGAAGCCCGGGGCCAGCAGGAAGGTGATCTGCGGCATGAAGATTTCCGCCACCACCGTCAGCACCAGCAGGAGCCAGCCCATGGCGGCCAGCGTTTCGCGGGCGAACTGGCGGGCACTGTCCATGCCTTCGCCTTCGAGGCGGCCGGCAAACAGCGGCACGAAGGCAGAGGCGAACGCCCCTTCGGCGAACAGCCGGCGGAACATGTTGGCGAGCTTGATCGCCACCGTGTAGGCCTCGGCCACCGGACCGGCGCCGATGGCGGCGGCGATGAAGGAATCGCGGAT
>NZ_DAISHT010000240.1:0-4745 GCF_036822375.1 Pseudoxanthobacter sp.
CAGCTCAACGATTATCTGCGCGATCAGGGACTGTTCTTTCCCATCGATCCGGGTGCCGATGCCAGCCTTGGCGGCATGGTTTCCACCCGCGCTTCCGGCACCAATGCGGTGCGCTACGGCACGATGCGCGAGAACGTGCTGTCGCTTGAAGTGGTGCTGGCCGACGGCACCGTCATCGATACCGCGCGCCGGGCGCGCAAAAGTTCGGCCGGCTACGATCTGACCCGCCTCATCGTCGGCGCGGAAGGCACGCTCGGCATCGTCACCGGCGTCACTCTGCGCCTGCACGGCCTGCCGGAGGCGATCATTGCCGGCGTGTGCCCGTTCGACAGCCTCGATGCCGCCTGCCGTGCGGTCATCGCCACCATCCAGAGCGGCATTCCGGTGGCGCGCATCGAGCTGCTGGACAGCGCCGGCATCCGCGCCGTCAACCTGCACTCCCATCTGGAACTGCCCGAGCAGCCGCATCTGTTCGTGGAGTTTCACGGCTCGCCGGCCGGGGCTGCCGAGCAGGCGGACGCCTTTGCCGCCATTGTCGCCGATTTCGGCGGCGGCCGGCTGGAGGTGGCCCACAAGCCGGAAGACCGCACCCGGCTCTGGCATGCCCGCCATGAGTTCTATTTCGCCGTCCGCGCGCTGCGCCCCGGCACCGAGCCGATGGTGACCGATGTGTGCGTGCCGATCTCGCGGCTTGCCGCCTGCATCGAGGAAACAATGGCGGACGTGGCAGAAACCGGTCTGATTGCGGCGGTTGCCGGCCATGTCGGCGACGGCAATTTCCATGTTCAGGCCATGGTCGATACCGGTTCGGCTGCCGAAATCGCGGCGGCGGAGGCTTTCCTCAGGCGTCTTGCCCACCGGGCCATCGCCATGGACGGCACCTGCACCGGCGAACACGGCGTGGGGCAGGGCAAGATCGCCTGTCTCGACGAGGAGCACGGCGCCGGCCTTGGCGTGATGCGGGCGCTGAAGCTGGCGCTCGATCCCGCCGGCATCCTCAACCCGGGCAAGATCGTCGGCACGCAGCGGCTGGTTGCCGGCGGGCCGGATGCCGCCTGACGGGCGGCGCAACCAACTGAGACGTGGAGCCAGCGCGCGCCATGGCCGGCCGGGGCCGGGCGGGCGCCGCCCCTGAGGGAGACGGACCCTGAACGCTCTGCTCATGACCGTGGGCATCGCCATCATCATGGCGTTCGCGACGGCTTTCGTCGGGCCCTATTTTGTGGACTGGACCCAGATGCGCCCCGCCATCGAGGCGGAAGCGGCGCGTCTGGTCGGCCTGCGCGTGCGCGTGCTCGGATCGGCCGATGTGCGTCTGCTGCCCGTTCCCTCCATCACCCTTTCCGATGTGCGGGTGGGCGCCGCGGAGGCGCCGGTGCTGACGGCCGAGCGCGTTTCCGCGGAAATCGATCTGCCCGCGCTGCTGCGCGGCGCCGTGCATGTCACCGGTCTCGATCTGGAGCGGCCTGTCATCCGCCTTGCCTTCGATGGCGGCGGTGCGCTGGCGGTTGCCCCCGGCACCGCCGCGCCCGGTGCGCCCGGCCGCACCGACGTGGCGCTGGAAGGCGTCGGGCTGCACCGCGGCACCGTCGAGATTTCCGATGCCCGCAGCGGCGTTGCCTATCGTCTCGGCAACCTTTCCGCCACGCTCGATGCGCGCTCCCTTGCCGGGCCCTATCGCATGGCCGGGTCTCTGCAGGCCGGCGGCGTGCCGGTCACCTTCAGCCTCGCCACCGCCGCGCGCGAAGGCGACGGCGTCAAGCTGAAGGCGGACCTTGCCTCGCCGCTGTGGCCCCTGCAGATTGCCGCCGATGGCGTGGTGCAGCTCGCCGGTCCGCTGCCGGTCTACGAGGGCCGTTTCAGCGCCGGCCCGCGCCCGGCCGCCGCCGGCGAGAAGAGCGCTCCGCCCCCCGCGCCGATGACGCTGAGCCGGGTTTCAGGCCGCTTCCGCCTCGATTCGTCCGCTCTCGGGCTGTCGGCACTGGAGGCCGGCTTCGGCGCCAGCGCCAATGTCGTGGCTTTCGACGGCGATGCCGCGCTGGCCTTCGCGCCGGCACCGCGCTTCGATGTCGATCTGCGGGCCCGGCAGATCGATCTCGATTTTCTGGCCGGTTCCACGGCCGACCATGTTGTCAGCCCGGCCCAGGCACTGGCCGGGCTCGCCGCCGTGCTGCCCGGCCTGCCGTTGCCGGGCCTTCCCGGCCGGCTGCGGCTGGGGGTCGATTCCATGGTCATGGCCGGCGGCATCGTGCAGAACGGCCGTCTGGAGGCCAGCCCCGGCGCCGACGGCTGGCAGGTGGCGGCGCTGTCGCTGGAGCCGCCCGGCCGCACGCGCATCAGCTTTTCCGGCAGCCTGCAATCCGGCCCCGCGCCGCGGCTGGAGGGGCGCCTTTCGCTCACCTGCGAGCAGCCCGGCACCCTCGGCGCGTGGCTGCGCGGCACCGCCCGCGTGCCCTCCGGCCTGCAGCCGGTGGCGCTCGATGCCGGCTTCGCGCTGGATGCGGCCGGTCTGGAGGTCTCCGACTATGCCGCCCGCCTCGGCAAGGACGGTGTGGAAGGCGCCCTGAGCTGGCACCCCGCCACGGCCGGCGGCAAGTCGGCTCTGGCGCTTTCCGCCCGTGCCCGGCGGCTCGATTTCGACCGGGTGGCCGAACTCGGCCGGGCGATTGCACCCGATGGCATCGGTGCACTGGCCGGCGCCATTGCCGGCGACGTCTCACTGTCGGTCGCCGCCGACCGCGCGGCCGTCGGCGGCATCGATGGCCGCGCGGTCGATGTCGAGGCGACCTTCGCCGGCGGCAATCTCGATGTGCGGCGCCTCGATATCGAAGACCTCGCGGGCGCGAAAGTCAGCGCCACCGGCACCGTGGAGGCGATCGGCACCCACCCGCGCGGCAGCCTGACGGCATCTGTTGCCGCGGCCCGCTTCGATGGCCTCGCCACGCTGGCGCAGGCGCTGGTGCCCGATGCACCGGGCCTCGGCGCCTTCGTGCGCGCTGCGCCGCTGCTGGGGCCCGCCAGCCTGCAAGCCCGCTTCGAGGCCGGGCCGGTCGGGCCGGCCACCTCGATGAAGCTAACCCTCGGCGGCGAGGCCGGCGGCACCGCCGTCGATGCCCGCGCCTCGTTCACGGGCACCTTCGACGACTGGCGCGAAGGGCTGATCGGCCTCAGCGTGGAGGCATCCGGGCCGGACGGTACGCGGCTTTTCGGCCAGTTCGGCCTGCCGGTGGTGCCGGTGCGCGGCATCGGCGCCGGTGCGCTGGCCATTTCGCTCACCGGGCGGGCGGCCGGCGAGGTGCAGACCGTGCTGTCGGCCGATTTTGCCGGTTCGCGGCTCGATGTCAGCGGCAAGCTGTCGGCGCCGGCCGGGCAGGCGCCCGAAGGCAGTTTCGACGTCAGGCTCGACAGCCGCGACATCGTCCCGGCGGCGATTTCCTTCGGCCAGATCGCGCCGGGCCTGACCGGCGCGGTGCCGGCTGCCCTGACGGCCCGCATGACCCTCAAGGGCGAGACCGTGGCTGTCGGGACCGTCCGCGGTTCGGTTGCCGGCAGCACGGTTTCCGGCAACGGCGTCGTCGATCTCGCGCCGGCCCGGCCGTCCGTGAAGGGGGCGGTCACGGTGTCGGCTCTGAGCGGCAGCTTTGCCGCCGAACTCGGCCTTGGCAACGGCGCATGGTCGGTGCTGCCGGCCGATGGCGGGCTCTGGCCCGATACCGCCTTCGGTCCGTCGCTGCTGTCCGGGCTCGATCTCAGTCTCGCCGTCAGTGCACAGGACGTGGAGCTTGGCCCGCTTTCGCTCAGCCGTGCGCAGGCCACGCTGACCTCCGCTCCCGGCGTGGTCACATTCGATGCCCTGTCCGGCACGCTGGCCGGCGGCGCCCTCAGCGGCAGCCTCGGCTTCCATGCCGGCGAGCGCGGTGCGGTGGCGGTGCGCGGGCATCTGGCGCTGCGCGGGGCCGATATTGCCGTGCTGGCCGGCAGCCCCCCCGGCGGGCTCGCCGGCAGCCTCGATGCCAGCCTTGCCGGCGAGGCCGGCGGGCGCTCCGTTGCCGGGCTGATGGCCACGCTTTCCGCCAACGGCGCCGTCGAGGCGCGCGATGTCGTGGTGCCGGCGCTCGATCCGGCGGCCTTCGCCGCAGTGCGCCGGGCTGCCGACAGCGGCGACCTGGCGCTGGAAGACGGCCCTGTCGGCACGGCCCTCGGGCAGGGGTTCGCGGCCGGGCCGCTGAAGATCAATTCGCTCTCCGGCACGCTCACGGTTGCCAGCGGCATCGTGCGGCTCAGCGACGGCACGTTCCGCCTGCCGGGCGATGTGGCCGTGCGCGGCGGGGCGATGCTCGATCTGGTGCGCGGGCAGGTCGACAGCAATCTCACCCTGCTGGTGCCCGCCGGTGCCGACGATCCCGACCGCGTGGCCGATGCGACGCCGGCCGCAGGCATCCGCTTCACCGGCCCGTTTGCCGGGCCGCAGCGCAGCATCGATTCGACGGCCTACACCGCCTATCTGAACCTGCGGGCCATCGGGCGCGAATCGAAGCGCGTGGAAGCGCTGCAGACGCAGGTGCTGGAGGCCGAGCGCCTCGCCCGCCAGCGGCGGCAGCTGGAAGCCGGCAACGCCCGCCGCAAGGCGGAAGCCGCGGCTAAAGCGGCCGCCGAAAAAGCCGCCGCCGACAAGGCCGCCACCGAAAAGGCCGCGACCGGCTTCCGTGACGAGATCGACCGCGTCTTGCAGAACGCCGGCCCGG
>NZ_DAISHT010000241.1:0-4741 GCF_036822375.1 Pseudoxanthobacter sp.
CGTCGGCTGAGCCGCGACACGGGATCACTCACCGCCGGCTGAGCCGCGACCGGTCGGCAACCGTCTCCGGCCGGGCCGTGACCGCTGCAGATGGCAGATGGCAGAAAAGCGAAAGGCCCGCCTCGCCGGCGGGCCTTTTCGTTTGCTCCGGTACCGTCAGCCGATGGGCACCGTGGGGGCATTCTTGGACTGGCGGATGGTCAGCGCCGTTCGTACGCTGGCGACGTTGGCGGCGGCCGTCAGTTCCTCGATAATGAAGGTCTGAAAGGCCCGCAGGTTCGTCGCCACGCACTTCAGCACGAAGTCGATATCGCCGGACAGCATCCACGCCTCGCGGACGATCGGCCAGCCGCGCAGCCGCTCCTCAAACGCCACCAGATCGGCTTCCGCCTGGCTGCTGAGGCCGACGAAGGCAAACGCTGTCAGATCGTAGCCGAGGCTCTTTTCGTCCAGCAGCGCCCGGTAGGTGCTGATGATGCCGGCATCTTCCAGCGCCTTGACGCGGCGCAGGCACGGCGGGGCCGAAATGCCGATCCGGCGCGAGAGCTCGACATTGGTGATCCGGCCATCGTCCTGAAGCTCGCGCAGAATCTTCCAGTCGATGTCATCGAGCCGAACTTTCACCGGCAGTCCCCTTAAACAGATGCACCGGCAAGCCGCGCGATCAGCAAGATCGTTGCGCCGGCGCGACATGGAATAACACAACCGCCCCTGAGGCGGAAGAAACCGCACTGCACAATTGCGCATGGCCGGGCCGCGTCGCCGCCCCGGCGCCGGCAGCCGGTGCAGCGGCTCACAGATCGTTCTGAATGGAGGCGATGAACGCCGGCAGCCCCTCGCCGCGCGCGCGCTTCAGCCGCTCGGCATTGAGGATCGCCTTCAGCCCGGCATAGGATTTGGTCAGGTCGTCGTTGACGAGCACATAGTCGTAATCGACCCAGTGCTCCAGCTCGCCGCGGGCGTTCTGCAGGCGCCGGGCAATGACGTCGTCGGCATCCTCGGCGCGGCCGATCAGCCGCGAGCGCAGGTCCTTGGCCGCCGGCGGCAGCACGAACACCGAGACCACGTCCGGCCGCATCGCGGCCACCATCTGCCGCGCGCCCTGCCAGTCGATATCGAACACCATGTCGAAACCGCCGGCCAGCGCCTGTTCCACCGGCGCGCGCGGCGTGCCGTAGCAGTTGCCGTGCACTTCGGCCCACTCGACCAGCTCGCCGCCTTCGCGCATGGTCTGGAAGCGCTCCATGCCGACGAAGTGATAGTGCACGCCTTCCACCTCGCTCGCCCGCCGGCCACGGGTGGTGGCGGAAACCGACAGCTGCAGCCGCCCCGCCTCGTCGGGATCGTTGAGCAGCGCGCGCGTCAGCGTCGATTTGCCGGCGCCGGACGGCGACGACAGCACCAGCAGGAAGCCGCGGCGGGCATAGGGAATGGTTGCAGCGCTCAACGGGTTCACTCCAGATTCTGGATTTGCTCGCGCAGCTGCTCGATGGTCGCCTTGAGATCGAGACCCGCGCGGGTGATCGCAACGTCGTTGGATTTGGCACACAGCGTGTTGGCCTCGCGGCCGAACTCCTGCGCCAGAAAATCGAGCCGCCGGCCGACCGGGCCGCCATCCGCCAGAAGCTGGCGGGCCTGCGCAATGTGCGCCCGCAGCCGGTCGAGTTCTTCCTGAATGTCGGCGCGCGTTGCCAGCAGCACCGCTTCCTGATGCAGCCGCCCGGCATCCAGCCCGGCATCGGCGGCCACCAGACGGCGGACATCGGCCTCAAGCCGGGTGCGGACCGCCTCCGGCGTGCGCGCCGGGCTGGCCTCGGCCACATCGACGAGGCCCTCGATGGTCTCAAGGTGCCGCAACAACGCCGCCGTCAGGGCCTGCCCCTCGCGCCGGCGCATGGCAATGAGCCCGTCGAGCGCGGTTGCAAGGCCCTCCAGCGCAGCGCCGGCCACCGGCGCACGCGCCGCCTCGCCGTCCTCGCCCGCCTCGCCGGCCTCCAGAACGCCCGGCAGGCGCAGCGCGCCCTCCACCGTCAGCGTCGGACCGCCAAGGCGATGCCGGATGCTCTCGGCCGCCGAAATCACCGCCTCCAGCGCCAGCGCATTGAGCCGCACCGTGTGCGGTTCGGCCGCCATGTCGACGCTGAGGGTGGCGGAAACATTGCCGCGGGAAAGCCGGCCGGCGACGAGCGCGCGGGCCTGCGGCTCCAGCGCCTCGAACCCGCCGGGCAGGCGCAGGCGCAGGTCGAGCCCGCGGCCGTTGACGGAGCGGATCTCCCACGCCCAGCCATGGGGCCCGAGCGTGCCGCTGGCGCGGGCAAAACCGGTCATGCTCGCCGGCGCGCGGCTTTTCTCGCTCATGTGGGCTCCCGGAGATGGCCGCTGCCGGCCCTTTCAAAAATCCGCCGGCCCCGCTCTGCCCGCACGCGGCGGGGCAAAGCGGGGCCGGAAACGCGAAGCACCTTTACGCCCGCAGGCAGGCGGCCCGCAAGCCGCCCGGGCCCTTTTGCCTGTCCGCAGATGCCTGTCGCAGGTGCCTGCCCCCCGGCCGCGGGCCGGCGCGCAAGGCCGCCGCAACGGCCGGCGGCAGCCCGCTCAGTTGGCCGGCGTTGCCGGCTGCACCGCCACCGGCGCATTGCCGGCGTCGCCGCCCGACAGCGACTGCTGCAGCGCCCGCCACCGCGCGACATTGCGGTTGTGATCGTCGAGCGACTTGGCAAACACATGGCCGCCGGTGCCGTCGGCCACGAAATAAAGCGCGTCGGTGTCGGCGGGATGGGCCACCGCCTCCATGGCCGCGCGGCCGGGATTGGCGATCGGCCCCGGCGGCAGGCCGGTGATCTGATAGGTATTGTAGGGGTTGGGGCGCTGCAGATCGGAGCGCATGATGGTGCGCGCCTGCTTCCACGACGCGCCGCCGTAAAGGCCATAGAGAATGGTCGGGTCCGACTGCAGCTTCATGCCCTTGCGCAGGCGGTTGATGAAGACGCCGGCAATGCGCGGCCGCTCGCCGGCAACGCCCGTTTCTTTCTCCACCAGCGAGGCGAGGATCACCAGTTCCTCAGGCGTCTTCAGCGGGATCGACGGATCGCGGCCGGCCCAGATTTCCGCCAGCGCCTCCGACTGCGCCTTCGTCATGCGCTCGATCATCTGCTTGCGGCCGGCGCCCCGGGTGAACTTGTAGGTTTCCGGCAGCAGCGTGCCTTCGGCGGGAATGGTGGTCAGAACACCGCTCAGCAGCGGTTCGGCCGCCAGCTTGTCCACCACCTGCGCGCTCGTCACGCCCTCCGGCACCGTCATCGCATGCTGGATGGAGCGGCCGGCGACGATCTCGTCCATCACCTGCCGCATCGTCATGCCGGGCACGAAGGCATATTCGCCGGCCTTCAGCTTGCCGGTATTCTCGAAGAACTTGGAAGCCCCTTCGAAGACCCAGCGATTGCTGATGACACCGGCATTTTCCAGCGCAGACGCGATGTCGTCCAGCGTCGATCCCGACGTGATGACGACGACAGCGTTCTCTTTCAGCGGCCCGGGCTGCTCATAAAGGCTCTTGCTCCAGTAGAGCAGGCCGCCGGCCAGCAGCACCAGGAGCAGCGCTGAGGTGAGGAAAAAATTGAGCACCAGCACCAGCGGGTTGCGGGCGTGGCGCGAGCGCTGCGGCGGCGTGCCGCCGGCATCGGCGCGCGCCACCTTCTGCGGCGCCTTGGGAGCGGGACGGCCGGGGCCTGATGGCGGGGGGGTCTCGGTCGCGGGATCGCTCATGTCGTATCGAGGCCTGTTCAGCCCTGCCGTGTGGCGGGCCGAGCCAGCCCGGAACGGGGACTGCAGGCGACCGCCGACCCGCAGAGGCGGAGTGCGGAAACGAAGACCCGCCCACCCCGGTGCCGGGCCTGCCCGAACGGCAGCCGCGGGCCCGGAGACGGGCGGACCTTGCGAATCATGAAGCGGCAAGCCGCCTTTTTCGGGGCCGCCGGCCGGCCAAGATGTGGCTGGCGGCCCGGTTGCGCCGGCAGGGGCGCTCAGCCCTCGAACTGGCGCAGGATCAGCGAGGCGTTGGTCCCGCCGAAGCCGAACGAATTCGACAGCACGGTACGGATCGCCTTCTTCTTGGCCTTGTGCGGCACCAGATCGATGGCAGTCTGAACCGACGGATTGTCGAGATTGATCGTCGGCGGAACAATGCCGTCGCGCATGGCGAGGATCGAGAAAATCGCCTCGATCGCGCCGGCGGCCCCGAGAAGGTGGCCGGTCGCCGACTTGGTGGACGACATGGTCAGGCCGGACGCCGCCTCGCCGACGAGGCGCTGCACCGCACCGAGCTCGATCTCGTCGCCCATCGGCGTGGAAGTGCCGTGTGCGTTGACATAGTCGATCTCGGCGGCCGAGATGCCCGCCCGGTTGAGCGCCATCGCCATGCAGCGATAGGCGCCGTCGCCGTCTTCAGACGGAGCGGTGATGTGATAGGCATCGCCCGAGAGGCCGTACCCGATCACTTCGCCGTAGATTTTCGCGCCGCGCCGGATGGCGTGGTTCAGTTCTTCCAGAACCACCACACCCGCGCCCTCGCCCATCACGAAGCCGTCGCGGTCCTTGTCATAGGGACGGGAGGCCTGCTGCGGGCGGTCGTTGAAGCCGGTGGAAAGCGCGCGGCAGGCGGCAAAGCCCGCCAGCGCCAGACGGCCGATGGGCGATTCCGTGCCGCCGGCCACCATCAGGTCGGCATCGCCGAGCATGATGAAGC
>NZ_DAISHT010000242.1:0-1884 GCF_036822375.1 Pseudoxanthobacter sp.
TCGTCGAGACCGAGCCGACCGTGAAGGGCCAGACCGCGTCGTCGTCCTACAAGCCCGCTCTGCTGTCGAACGGCGTGCGCACCATGGTGCCGCCGCACGTCGCCGCCGGCACCCGCGTGGTGGTGATGACCGCCGACGGTTCCTATGTGGAACGCGCGAAGGACTGACCGTCCCGCGATCGCATGACACGCCTGAAAAAGGCCGGCCCGGATCGCCTCCGGGCCGGCCTTTTTCGTTGGCGCGCGGGGCTGCCGTCAGTGGTGCGCGCCCAGACGGCGCAGCACGGGCAGCAGGCACAGGAACACCAGCGCGGCGCCCAGCCCGAGCAGTGCCACGTTGGTGTAGACGCCCGACACCGCACTGGCATAGGTGGCCATGGAGGCGGCTGCGCCTTCCGGCACCGTCGCAATGGAGCCGATCCAGCCGGCGGCATAGGCGCCGAACGAGGTGGACAGGAACCACGCGCCGAACATCAGACCGGTGAGGCTGGGCGGCGACAGCGCCGAGATCATGGAAAGCCCGACCGGCGACAGCGCCAGCTCACCGGCGGTGATGAGGAACAGCGCGCCGAGAATCCACAGCATCGAGGCCGGCTCGCCCGTGGTGCCCGCCCGCCACGCCCCGATGGCGATGAGCGTGAAGGCAAGGCCGGCGAAGAAGATGCCGAGGAAGAACTTGAAGCCGGTCGAAGGTTCCCGCCCGGCCGCGCCGAGCGCCCCCCAGAGCCGGGCAAACAGCGGCGCCAGAACGAGGATGAGGAACGGATTGACCGAGGTGAACATCGCCGTCGGCACTTCGTAGCCGAGAATGTGGCGGTCGATGGCACGGTCGATCAGCAGCAGAACCGGGCCGTCCTTCTGCTTGAAGAGCGCCCAGAAGAAGCTCGCAAACAGCACATAGATCAGGATGGCCACCAGGTGGCGGCGATATTCCGGCTCCGATGTGAAGGCCCGGTAGACCACGTAGCAATAGGTGAGGCCGCCGCCGACGAGCATCATCGTCTTGGCGCCGTCGGGCACGGCGAGCAGCCACGTCATCGCCGGCACGGCGACGAGCGCGGCGATGACCACCGGCAGCACCAGCTTCGGCCGCGGGCACACCATGGTGGCCGGGGCATAATGCCGGCGGCCGGCGGTGAACACCACGAGGCCGATGGCCATGCCGACCGCGGCAAGGCCGAAGCCCAGATGCCAGTCGATCTTCTGGCCGACATAGCCGACGATCAGCGTTGCGAGCAGCGCGCCGATGTTGATGCCCATATAGAACAGGGTGTAGCCGCCGTCGCGGCGCACGTCGTCCGGCCCGTAAAGCTGGCCGACCACGGCGGAGACGGACGACTTGAAGAAGCCCGTGCCGATGACGATGAAGGCCATGCCGACGAACAGGCTGTTCTCGGCAAACGGTGTCGCCAGCACGATGTGCCCGGCCATGATGATAAGACCGCCGATGATGATCGACAGGCGGAAGCCGAGCACACGGTCGGCCAGCGCGCCGCCGATGATCGGCGTCAGAAACACGAAGGCGGCATAGGCGCCATAGGTGAGGCTGGCGCGGGCATCGGCGAAGCCGAGCACGTTCACCATGTAGAGCACCAGCAGGGCCTGCATGCCATAGAACGAGAAGCGTTCCCACATCTCGGCGGCAAACAGATAATAGAGGCCGGTCGGCTGGCGCGTATCGACAGCCTCCGTGCCGGGCTGAACGCTGGTAACGGTCATTGTGATTCTCCCCCCGGAACGGCACTGCGCCGCCTGAAAAGGCGCCTGCCTGCCTGCCACTTAAGACAAAGTGCGCCCGCCCGCAAAGCCGGTTGTCATGCGGCTAAAGGGTTGTCCCCCGGGTCCGGCCGCCGCCCGGCCGGCCGGGACGGGCGGCGAAGGGGGC
>NZ_DAISHT010000242.1:1984-4717 GCF_036822375.1 Pseudoxanthobacter sp.
TTGTCCCCCGGGTCCGGCCGCCGCCCGGCCGGCCGGGACGGGCGGCGAAGGGGGCGAGGGGAGGGAGAGGAACGGAGAGTAAGGGAGAGAGGCGGAGGGCCGAGGGGAAGGAAGGTGCCCGGGCAGCAGCGCGGGGAACACCGGCGCGCAGGTCGCAGGCGTGACAATCACGCCCGCTTAAATCGCGCATGCGCGGGGCGAGAGGCCGGGGGCCGCCACGGGCCGGCAGAGGCGTGCGGCCGGCCGCGGCTGCGGCCGGTCTCGCGGAAAACGCGGGCCGCTCCCGGCCCGCAGGTGTCGTCAGGCGGCGCGGGAGGCGGGGGCCGGCAGGCTTGCCGGGCTGCCGGCGACCGATGCGGTGGTGGCCTGGGCATCCACGCGGGCCCGCAGGCGCTCCGCCTCGGCTTTCCAGAACGCGGCCTCACGGGTTTCGCGGCGGGCGGCGCGGCGCGCGGCGAAGGTGCGCAGGCCGGCAAACAGGCCGCCTGCGATGACGCCCAGCGCCAGAGCGGCAAACACGATCCAGTAAAGCGGCACGGTCAGCACCACGGCCGGGGCGGCGGGCTCGAACGGATCGAGCGAGAACATCACCGTCTGCCGGTTGGCCACCGCCAGCGCCACCAGCAGCACGGCGACGACGACCAGGATCAGAGCCTTGATGATGCGCATTGCAATCTCCCTGCGCCCGGCACGCGGGCCTGCGGCCGGGCAGCGGCCCGGCCGGCACTGGCGATGATCTCGATGATCTCCGCGGGGTGCGCGCACACGCGGCCCCGCAGCCGGCCGTGCGGGCCTTATTCGGCGTCATCCTCGTCGTCGGCGCCGTCGTTGAGGCGCAGGCGCATCTCCTTGCCGGTCTTGAAGAACGGCACGAACTTCTCGTCCACGTCGACCTGCTCGCCGGTGCGCGGATTGCGGCCGAGACGGGCCGGCCGGTTCTTGACCGAAAAGGCACCGAAGCCACGCAGTTCCACGCGGTCGCCGCGGGCGAGCGCCCCGACGATCTCGTCAAGGATGGCGTTGACGATGTTCTCGACATCCCTCTGGTAGAGATGCGGATTCTTATCGGCGATCAGCTGAACGAGTTCGGATTTAATCATCGCACCGAGGCCCCCTGGCCCCCATCCTCAGTTCCACGCGGGTCAACCTGCCAAACGGACGGAAGTCCGTCAACGCGCCCGCCGGCCGCGCCGGCCGGCATCTGTGCGGTCGGGCTGCCGGAAAGGCCGAGCCGGGCCCCCAGCGCCTCTGCCATGGCGGTTCCCGCACCCTCGCCTGCGGCCGAGAACAGCCGCGTCAGCGTCGAAGGCTTGCGCACCTCCCACGACCGCACCGGCAGGTGCGGTGCGATGCCGCGGCTCTTTTCCAGCCACCCGATGGCTTCTTCCTCGCCGCCCAGCGCGTCCACCAGCTTCAGTTCAAGGGCCTGATGGCCGGTCATGATCCGCCCGTTCGCCGCCGCTCTGGCGGCTTCCGGCGAAAGCTGGCGGCGTTCGGCGACGAGGCCGGTGAACCACACATAGGTATCGTCCACCACGCTCTGCAGCATGGCGCGGGCCTCCGGACTTGCCGGCGCCCACGGCATCGGCGCCGCCTTGAGCGGCGAGCTCTTCACGGCGTCGACATTGACGCCCAGCGTTTCCAGCAGTCTGGCGGCATCGCCATACTGGAACAGCACGCCGATGGAGCCGGTGATGGAGGTGCGCCGCGCCACCACATGATCGGCGGCGATGGCCACCATGTAGCCGGCCGAGGCGCCGAGGGTGCCGATGGTGGCCACCACCGGCTTTTTCGCCGCCAGACGGCGCAGACCGTCATAGAGCGCCTCGCCGCCGGCCGTGGTGCCGCCGGGGCTGTCGATCGCCACGATCACGGCCTTTACCGTCGGATCGTCGGCCATGTCGGAGAGAAGCTCAAGCCGGTCGCGATCCTCGGCGATGACGCCGCTGACCGCGATGCGGGCAATCTGATCGCGCCGGGCAAGGCCGGTGGCCGAAACCGCGGCGCCGGCAACGGCCAGCGCGGCGACGGCGATGGCGGCAACGCGCCAGCGCGTCAGCGCCCGCCGCAGGCGGCGGCGCTCGACGATGGCATCGGCGGCCCCGAAGGGCGGCGGAGCGGCAGGGCCGTTATCAGTCGGCATGGGCCTGAGGCAATCCCTGTCTGATCCTGCGCACGGGCGCTGCCCGGCCCGGGGGCCGGTCACGCCATGGCTTCCGGCATCAAACATCGCCCACAGGGGAAAGCAAGGCAAAAAGCGAAAAAAGCGCTGCGCGTTCCGTCGCTTCGGCGCGCGCTCCCGGCCCCGGAAAAGCGAAAAGCCCGCCGTGTGGCGGGCTTTCCATTGCGGTCATCTGAAGGGCCGCGCGGCGGCTTGTGCGCCCCGCGGCCGCAGGCTTTCAGCCTCAGACGTTGTCGTCCTGACGGGCGCGCAGGGCGGCGCCCAGGATGTCGCCCAGCGAGGCGCCGGAGTCGGACGAACCGAACTGCGCCACGGCTTCCTTCTCCTCGGCGATTTCCAGCGCCTTGATGGAGACCTGCACCTTGCGGGCGCGGCGATCGAACTGGAGGATGCGGGCATCCACCTTCTCGCCGGTGGCAAAGCGCTCGGGGCGCTGGTCGGCGCGGTCGCGGGCCAGATCCGAACGGCGGATGAAGGCGGTCAGGTCGGTGCCGACCAGCTTCACCTCGATGCCGCCTTCCTTCACCTCGGTCACTTCGCAGGTGACGATG
>NZ_DAISHT010000243.1:0-4715 GCF_036822375.1 Pseudoxanthobacter sp.
CCGCCAGAACCGCGGCCAGCACGATTCCCGCCTGCGTCAGATCGATCTCGTTCACAATGGCTGCCTCCGCGGCTCGTCAAACGTGGTGCGCCGGGGGCGTGCCCGGCCTTGCCATGCCGCCTCTTCCTGCAGAATGCGGCCGCGCTCTGCAAGCCCTTCCGGGCGCTGCCGCTCAGAACGGGTTCCAGGTCGGCTTTTCGCTGAACTTCAGATAGCCGACATTGACGCCCAGCCGGGCGCCGAGGCCGGCCCGCACCGGCACGATATAGGTCGGCTCGGCGTTCAGCACCGTCATGCCGAAGCCGCCGATGACATAGGCCGAACCGTTGATTCCCGCATAGCGGCGGAAGAGGTGCTGCAGCGAGGGCAACTGGTAGACCAGCATCATGACGCGCGCGCCGTCGCCGCCCCAGTCGAAGCCCAGCGACGGCCCCTGCCAGTAGACGCGCTGCGCCGCGGCATGGCGGCGATAGAGATCGCCCTCGCCATAGCGCAGGCCGGCGAGGAAGGCGCCGGAGGCCTCCGAGCCGAGAATATAGGCGTTGGGCTCGCCATACTGGCCGAAGGCGCGCTCCACCACGGTGGCGAGCCCGCTGGAGACCTGACCGAAGAAGTGATTGCCGGTCTTGACGATCTCGTCGGCGGAATAGGTGGTCTTGTCCTGCGGGGCGCCGGGAATGAAGCTCTGCGGCGGGTTCGGCTCCGGCAGAGCGGAGCCGTCATAGGTCTGGGCGGCAGCGGGGCCGGCGGCCAGAAGAAGGCCGAGGGCGGCGGCTGCGAGCCGGAGGGGCAGGGTGGTCATGCCGGCAACGTCCTTGAGTCTCGGCGGCACCGGCCCGCAGGGGCGGATGCGGTGCGCCAGGCGGAAGGGACAGGGCACCGGAGCATCAGCTCGCCCGGCGCCCCGGTCGGCGTCGATGGCCGCCGCATGCACGGGCGGTTGATGCCCTGCGCGGCGGCGTGTATGGCTCGGCCCCGACGGACATGCCGGGGCAGGCGGCCCCGGCAGCCTTGCGCGAGAATCAGCCGGAGTCGCAACCCATGAGCCTCGACCTTGCCGCGCTTCTGTGCAGCCGCATCTGTCACGATGTCATCAGCCCTGTCGGCGCCATCACCAATGGCCTCGAAGTGCTCGATGAAGACGATTCCGGCGACATGCGCGACGTTGCGATGGACCTCATCCGCAAGAGCGCCCGGCAGGCCTCGGCGCGCCTGCAGTTCGCCCGGCTGGCGTTCGGCTTTGCCGGATCGGCGGGCGCCTCGATCGATCTCAACGATGCCGAGCGGCTGGCGCGCGGCTATGTGGAGAACGACAAGACCAGCCTCGACTGGCGGGTGAAGCCGGCCCTGGTGGCCAAGGACCGCGTGAAACTGTTGCTCCTTCTCATCGTGCTGGCGCTGCAGGCCATTCCGCGCGGCGGCTCGGTGCGGGTGGAATGCCGCGGCAGCGCGGAGACCGATGCGCTGGAGGTGGCGGCGACCGGCTCCCACGCCCGCATTCCGCCGGGCATCGAGGCCCTCATTGCCGGCACCCAGAGCGAGCCGCTCGATGCGCACACCGTGGTGCCCTACTATTGCGGCCTCATTGCGCGGGCTGCCGGCGTCGTCGTGCGGATCGCCCGGGACGGCGACACCGTGACCTTCTCGGCCGGCTGAACCGGCCGGGCGGCAGAAACGAAAACGGGCCGGCCTCCTTCGTCTGGAAGGGAGCCCGGCCCGTTGCATCCCGTAAGCCCTCGGCAGGCCCGGGGGCGGTTCAGCCGCCCCGGCCGGCATCAGGCGCTGTCGCGCACCGGCTCGTCGGCGCCGTCGCGCAGCACGTAGCCGCGGCCCCAGACCGTTTCGATGTAGTTGTGGCCGTTGGTGGCCGCAGAGAGCTTCTTGCGCAGCTTGCAGATGAAGACGTCGATGATCTTCAGTTCCGGCTCGTCCATGCCGCCGTAGAGATGGTTCAGGAACATCTCCTTGGTCAGCGTGGTGCCCTTGCGCAGCGAGAGCAGCTCCAGCATCTGATATTCCTTGCCGGTCAGATGCACCCGCGAGCCGGCGACCTCGACGGTCTTGGTGTCGAGATTGACCACCAGATCGCCGGTCTGGATGACCGACTGGGCATGGCCCTTGGAGCGGCGCACGACGGCGTGGATGCGCGCGATCAGCTCGTCCTTGTGGAACGGCTTGGTCATGTAGTCGTCGGCGCCGAAGCCGAGACCGCGCACCTTGTCCTCGATATTGCCGAGGCCGGAAAGGATGAAGATGGGCGTCTTGACCTTGGAAAGACGCAGCGCCCGCAGCACCTCGTAACCGGACATGTCCGGCAGGTTCAGGTCGAGCAGAATGATGTCGTAATCGTAGAGCTTGCCGAGGTCGATGCCCTCTTCGCCGAGGTCCGTCACGTAGACGTTGAAGCGCTCGGACTTCAGCATCAGCTCGATGCTCTGCGCGATGGCGCTGTCGTCTTCAATCAGCAGTACGCGCATGCCAAATCCCTGTGGTTCGAACGTGTATCGGGCTTGGCGCCTCAGCCCCCGCGATGAGGGGGAGCGTCAGCGATAAGGACTGCTGCGTCGTCCCGCCTCGACGGTCGGCTTCAGGGTTAACAGATAACGAATCGGGCTGGCAACGTCTTGACGGGCTGAATTCACAGTCCGGCCGAACGGTCTGGAATCGTGTGTGGATTCCATGCAACCCCCGGGCCGTCCCGATCCTCGTGTGCCTGCCGCTGCGATGCCGCCTGTTCCGCCTGCTCCTGTCCTCAGCCGCCGATAGCCTGATGGCCAGCCTCGTTAGGAGCCATGGTTACCTAATCCGGTAAACGTTCCCTTACCGCGTTGCCTACTTTTTGCGGTGCGGACAAAGCAGGCTTTTGCGCCAACCATTTGGAAATGAATCAAGAACGATTTGGCAATGACTCGCTCGCTATCGTTTGTCGCACAAGCGGAGTGAGTTGCGATGAAGCCGAGAGAGAGTCTGATCCGGGCGAAACAGTTCCAGCTGGAAGACGCGCGCCGGCGCCTCGCGCAGATCGAGATCATGGTCGGCGAACTGATGCGCATGGCCGGCGAGCTCGATCAGCAGATCGAAATCGAGGAACTGCGCAGCGGCGTGACCGATCCCGACCACTATGCTTACCCGACTTTTGCCCGCGCCGCCCGCCAGCGCCGCGACAATCTGCGCGCCTCCATCGACGAGCTTTCCGGCCAGCGCGAGCGCGCGGCGCAGGCCGTGGCGGCGGCTGAAGCCGATTATGTGACGCAGATGCAGAAGGCCGAGCGCTCCGACGAGCGCGACCGCCGCGTCGGCGCCCGCGCCCCGGCCCGCACGGCTGCCGCCGCGCCGCAGACGCACTGAACGCCCGCCGCACCGGCTCCAATGGCCGGTCCGCCGCGGTGCAGTTGCGCAGTCGCCGCCTGCCGCGGCTCAGTCCCTGAGATGGTCCTGAACGGCCGGGCGATGACGCCCGGTGCCGGCCTCTCCGGCCAGTGTGCGGAAGTGGTCGAGCACCGCCACCCGCACCGCCGAGGCCAGACCGCCGGCCGCATCGTTGCTGCGGGCGCGGTCGATGCTGCCGACCAGCGCCGGAAGGCTGATGCCCCGGCCCCCGGCAATCGTTTCCAGCCCCGCCCAGAATGCCGGCTCCAGCGCCAGACTGGTGCGGTGGCCGGCGAGCGTCAGCGATCGTTTCTCCATCGCCTTGCCTCTGTCCTTGCCGGAAAGCCGGCGGCGGGTGCCTTCAGCAGGCGTCCCCGTCCTGCGGCGTGCCGGATGTGCTGCCTTCGAGCCTGTGGCCGGCCAGGCGGCGTTGCGCCGCCTCGGCCTCTGCGCGCTCGCGTGTCTTCTCGCTCTTGGTGCGGCCGGAGCGGGCGCGGCTGGCGGCCGCTTCCGCCTCCCGCTCCGCCCGGGCCCTGTTCTTGCGGGCCTGACGCAGGTTGATGATGTCGGCCATCGTCGTGCGCCTCCTGCTGCCGCCGGACGGTCAGGTCTTGCGCCGGAACGCATCGAGCGACACGACGGCGGCGCCGCCCTCGCTCTTCGCCGGCTCCGGCGCCCCGGCTTCCGCGGCCGGAACGGCGGCCGCCGCCGGGGCTGCCTCTTCGCGGGCTGTCAGGCCGGCGATGCGCGGCTCACCGGCCGCCGCCTCTCCGGCTTCGTCCTCGCCGGCGGTCTCCGTCTCTTCGTCACGATGCGGGTCGAACTGCAGCCCGAACTGAACCGAGGGGTCGAAGAAGCCCTTGATGGCGCGGAACGGCACATAGAGCTTTTCCGGCACGCCGCCGAACGACAGGCCCACCTCGAAGGCATGCTCCGTCACCGTCAGCCCCCAGAACTGGTGCTGCAATACGATGGTCATCTCCTCGGGATATTTCTGCTTGATCCGCGAGGAGATGCGCACGCCCGGCGCCGATGTGTCGAAGGCGATGAAGAAGTGGTGCTCGCCCGGCAGGCCGGCCTGCACCACCTCGGTCAGCACCTTGCGCACGACGCCGCGCAGGGCATCCTGCACCAGCACGTCGTATCGGATCAGATCCTCGGCCATCGTTGTTGCCCGTCCGGCTTGCTCGAAATTCAAACGAAGGGTGGCGCCCGCGCGCGTGTTGCAGCCCGCGGTGCTGTCCCTGCGGCGAGCCGGGGCGCAAGCCCGGCATTCCATCCTGAACCCGAACCGTCCTACCTCCGAACGGCGGTCGCGGCAACCGCACGGCCGCATGGCATGGCCG
>NZ_DAISHT010000244.1:0-1357 GCF_036822375.1 Pseudoxanthobacter sp.
CGGGCGCCCCAAGCGGGGCGCCCGGTCTGTTTTTCAGCCCGGCTCGGCCGCAACCCGCGGCCGCACCAGCACGCCGCCGGTCATCGGCTGCAGCACGCCCGTGGTGCCGGGAAAAGTCAGCGGCAGCCCCTTCCACGACCGCACGGCGAGATAGGCGAAGGCTTCCGCCTCCAGCGCATCCGACGACCAGCCGAGCGCCTCCGCGGGCACGACCTCGACCCTCGTCAGTGCCTTCAGGGCGGCCATCAGCGTCGGGTTGCGCGTTCCGCCGCCGCACACCACCAGCCGTTCAGGCGCCTCCGGCACCTGTTTCAGGCCCGCCGCCACCGCCGCGGCCGTGAAGACGGTCAGCGTTGCCGCCGCATCCTCGGTGGAGAGCGCGGTCACTGAATTTCGACAGAAGCTATTTCGATCCAGAGACTTCGGTGGCCTTTTCTGAAAAAATGGATGCGATATGAGCGCACCCAGCGCCGCATCATCCACGGTGCCGGCGGCGGCCAGCCTGCCGCCTTCGTCCATGGCGGCCCCGGTGCGCTCGCGCACGAGATCGTCGATCAGGGCGTTGCCGGGGCCGGTGTCGAAGGCCAGCAGCGCGCCGTCGCGGCCGATATAAGTGAGGTTTGAGACGCCGCCGATATTGAGAATGGCGACCGGCCGCTTCAGCCCGGCCTGCGCGGCAAGAGCGCGGTGATAGACCGGCACCAGGGGCGCCCCCTCGCCGCCGGCGGCCACATCGGCGGCGCGCATGTCGAACACCACCGGCACGCCCGTGGCATCGGCCAGCGCCTGCGCATCGCCGATCTGCACCGTCAGGCCGCGGCGCGGGGCGTGGAACACCGTCTGCCCGTGAAAGCCGATCACCGCCACATCCTGCGGGCTCATGCGGCGCGCGCCCATGAAATCCGTCACCGCGGCCACATGGGCATGGGTGACGATGGCTTCCGCCTCGGCCATCGCCGGGGTGCGCTCGGTGCGGCTCGTTACCGCCGCCGCGTCCTGCAGCGCGCGGCGCAGCACGGCGCGCTCGTCCGGGTGATAGGGCCGGAACGCCCCCGTAACGGCATGGACCGCGCTTTCGCCATCGGTATCGACCAGCGCCAGATCGACGCCGTCCATGGAAGTGCCGCTCATCAGGCCGATGGCGCGCATGGGGCCGTTCGCGGTTGGGGTCATGGTTCGGGGCCTCGCGGTTCTGGCCTTGCGGCCGCGGGATTGCCGCCGGCGGACCCGGC
Organism: Pseudoxanthobacter sp.; assembly: GCF_036822375.1. Taxonomy (NCBI): domain Bacteria; kingdom Pseudomonadati; phylum Pseudomonadota; class Alphaproteobacteria; order Hyphomicrobiales; family Segnochrobactraceae; genus Pseudoxanthobacter; species Pseudoxanthobacter sp. The sequence continues at coordinate 1,233 of NZ_DAISHT010000244.1, forward strand.
GTGTCTGCTGCGGCGGCGCCGGCGCCGCCGCGTTGTATCTTGTTCCGGCGGCAGAGCCGCCGTGTCCATAGGCTCTGGCGGCGGAGCCGCCGCGCTGTGTCTTACTCCGGCGGCAGAGCCGCCGC
>NZ_DAISHT010000244.1:1457-4707 GCF_036822375.1 Pseudoxanthobacter sp.
GGCGGCAGAGCCGCCGCCCGGCGGGCGAATGCCTGCCCGGCATCCCGACAAGATGGCGAAAGCCGGCGATAAAGGCTATAGACCCGCCACAGACTGCCGGCTGCGCGGATGCACCCGGCCGGCAGCCGAAGTCGGGTTGAACCGGGATCTGGAAGTATGGCGACCTACAAGTCCGAGTTTCTGAACACGCTCGCCGAACGCGGCTACATCCACCAGTGCTCGGACCTTGAGGGTCTGGATGCAAAGGCGGCTGCGGGTCCCATCACCGCCTATATCGGCTTCGATGCCACCGGCTCCAGCCTGCATGTCGGTCACCTCATTTCCATCATGATGCTGCGCGTTGCCCAGCAGACCGGCCACCGGCCGATCACGCTGATGGGCGGCGGTACCACCAAGATCGGCGATCCTTCGGGCAAGGATGAGGCGCGCAAGCTGCTCACCAACGAACAGATCGACGAGAACATTCTCGGCATCCGCCGCGCCTTCGACCGCTTCCTCTCCTATGGCGACAGCCCCACCGGCGCGGTCATGGCCAACAATGCGGAGTGGCTGGACGAGCTGAAATATATTCCGCTGCTGCGCGAGGTCGGCCGTCACTTCACGGTCAACCGCATGCTCACCTTCGATTCGGTGAAGCTGCGGCTTGAGCGCGAACAGCCGCTGACCTTCCTCGAATTCAACTACATGATCCTGCAGGCCTACGACTTCGTGGAACTGCACAAGCGCACCGGCTGCGTGCTGCAGATGGGCGGCTCCGACCAGTGGGGCAACATCGTCAACGGCATCGAACTCGGCCGCCGTATGATCGATGCCCAGCTGTTCGCCCTCACCACGCCGCTGCTGACCACCGCCTCGGGCGCCAAGATGGGCAAGACCGCCGCCGGCGCGGTGTGGCTCAACGCCGACCTGCTGTCGCCCTACGATTACTGGCAGTTCTGGCGCAACACCGCCGATGCCGACGTGGAACGCTTCCTGAAGCTCTTCACCGAAATGCCGCTCCCGGAGATCGCCCGGCTGGCGGCCCTCGGCGGGCAGGAGCTGAACGAGGCGAAGAAGATCCTCGCCACCGAGACGACCGCGCTGATGCACGGCCGCGCCGCGGCGGAGGAAGCGGCCGAGACCGCGCGCAGCACCTTCGAGGAAGGCCGGCTGGCCGCCTCGCTGCCGACCATCGAGGTGCCGGCGGCCGAGCTTTCGGCCGGCATCGGGCTGCTCAGCGCCGTGGTGCGCGCGGGCCTTGCCGCCTCCAACGGCGAGGTGCGGCGCCACATTCAGGGCGGCGCGGTGCGCATCAACGATGTGGTCGTGAGCGACGACCGCACCACGCTGAACGACGCCAGCCTTGCCGCCGGGGGCGTGATCAAGATCTCCGTCGGCAAGAAGAAGCACGTTCTTGTGAAGCCGGTCTGAGCCGGCGCCCGAACGCCACCGGAACAACGCCGGCCCGCCCGCACCCATCCCGTGCGGGCAGGCCTTCTTCAGAAGCCGGACAGACCTGCCATGCCCTCCCTTTCCCTTCCCTCCGCTCCGCGCACCGCCTGGTCGCTCACCCCCGGCAGCGCGGGACACGAGGTGCAGTGCCGCGGTATCATCGCCGCACTCGGGCTGGAACCGGTGCTGAAGCGTGTCAGCCCGTCGGCGCCGTGGTCGTGGTTCGCGCCCTGGGGCCCGGCGCAGCCGGATGCCGCCATCGTGCCGCCGTGGCCGGATCTCGTCGTCGTCTCCGGCCGGCAGGCCATTCCTTATGCGCGCATGATCCGCCGCAAGGCCGGCGGCGCCACTTTCGTGCTGGCGTTGCAGAACCCGGTCGTGGCGCCGTCGACCTTCGATCTCGTCTGGGTCAACGACCATGACGGCGTCAGCGGCCCCAACGTCATCTCCACCCTGACCTCGCCCAACACGCTGAGCGCAGAGGGGCTGGCGCAGGGCGCGGCCGGTTTCGCGCCCCTGTGGCAGGACCTGCCGCATCCGTGGACCGGCGTCATCCTCGGCGGGGCCAGCGGCGCCTATCGCTTCAACGAGGACGATGCCCGCCGGCTGGGCGCGGCCCTTGCCCGCATTGCGGCGCAGACCGGCGGCAGCCTGCTGGTGACACCCTCGCGGCGCACCGGCAAAGAGCCGCTGGCGGCGTTCCGGGCCGCACTCGGCAACACCCCGGCGTGGGTCTGGGATGGCGAGACCGGCGCCAACCCCTATTTCGGCATTCTCGGCGCCGCCGGCAACTTCGTCGTGACCTGCGATTCCGTGAATATGCTCGGCGAGGCTGCCTTCACCGGCAAGCCGATCCATGCCTGGCGACTGGAAGGCGGCTCACCGAAATTCGCGGCCTTCCACGACGGGCTGATCGAAAAAGGCGCCATGCGCTGGCTTGAGCCGGATGCAAATGCCTCGCAAAAGCCGAATTCGACAGCCACTCTTGCGGCCTGGACCTACAAGCCCTTAAATGCGACAGCCGTGATCGTCGAAGCCGTGCGCGCAGCCTTCGCCGCGCGCGCCCGGGGGCGCGGCACCGCGGGGTGAGGTTCGTGGCTGGCCGGGGAACAGGCCGGGTGCCGTGAAGCCCGGCGGCCCCTCCAACGGGAGGCGCGACCCCGGAAGGGCGCGCACGATAACAATGAGCTATCTCGACTACGACGCGCTGGCGTCCACCCCGCTGCAGAAAGACCCGTTCGATTATCTCGTCGTGCCGAACTTCGTGCTGGGCGACAAGCTGCAGGGCATCATCGACGACTACCCGCAGGTGCCCGGCCCCGGCTCCCACCCGCCGTCAGAGCTCGATATCCACGGCAACTTTGCCGCGGTGATGAAAGAGCTCGACGGACCGCGTTTCCGCGCGATGATCGAGGAGAAGTTCGGCCTCGACCTGTCGGACCGGCCGACGATGTATACCGTGCGCGGCTATTGCCGGAAGACGGACGGCAAGATCCACACCGATTCCACCACCAAGGTCATCACCGTTCTAGTCTACATGAATCAGGAATGGGATGCCGACGGCGGCCGCCTGCGCATTCTGCGGTCCGGCGACAATCTGGAAGACTATGTGGCCGAGGTGCCGCCCCATGGCGGCACGCTGCTGGTGTTCCGCCGCTCCGACAACTCCTGGCACGGCCATGAGCCGTTCGAGGGCCGCCGCCGCGCCATCCAGATGAACTGGGTGACCGACGACGACGTGGTCGCCCACGAGCAGCGCCGCCACCGCATCTCCACCGCGGTGAAGAAGCTCAACCCGTTCCGCAAAGCCAGCTGACCG
>NZ_DAISHT010000245.1:0-1212 GCF_036822375.1 Pseudoxanthobacter sp.
TGAGACGCTTGAGAGAGAACGCAATGCTCGACGCGGAGATCACGCCCACGGGCGACGTGACGGTGGAAGGCCAGCACGTCGGCCAGCTTCAGGGCTTCCGGTTCGTGCCCGCTCAGGCGGGCGACGGCGTGGACGGCAAGGCGCTGCGCGCCGCCGCCGCCAAAGCGCTGGCCAGCGAGATCGACGCACGGGCCGACAGGCTCGCCCGTGCGGCCGACAGCGACTTCGTGCTCGCCGCCGACGGCGCCGTGCGCTGGCTGGGCGAGGCGGTGGCCAAGCTCATTCCCGGCGCCGAGGCGCTGAAGCCCGGTCTGGTGCTGCTTGCCGACGAGCACCTGAGCGGCCCGGCGCGCGACAAGGCAGATGCCCGCCTCACGGCCTGGCTTTCCGCCCACATCGCCACGCTGCTGAAGCCGCTGTTCGACCTGACGGCGGCCAGCGATCTGTCGGGCCTTGCCCGCGGCCTCGCCTTCCGCATCGCCGAGGGGCTGGGCGTGGTCGAACGCGCCCCCATCAGCGACGAGGTGAAGGGGCTGGACCAGCCGGGCCGCGGCGCGCTGCGCCAGCTCGGCGTGCGCTTCGGTGCCTACCACCTGTTCGTGCCCGCGCTGCTGAAGCCGGCCCCCGGCCGCCTGCTCGCCCTGCTGTGGGCGCTGAAGCACGCCGACCTCTCGGTGCCGGGCCTTGCGGAGGTGCCGCAGCTTTCCGCTTCCGGCCGCACCTCCATCACCGTCGATCCGGCAATCCCGGCCGATCTCTACCGCGTGTGCGGCTTCAAGGTGTGCGGGCTTCGCGCCGTGCGCATCGACATTCTGGAGCGCCTCGCCGATATCATCCGCCCGATTCTGGCCTGGCGCCCCGGCCCCGAGGCCGGCCCGGCGCCCGAAGGCGCCCATCCGCAGGGCGGCTTCATGGTCACCGTGCGCATGACCTCGCTGGTCGGCTGCTCGGGCGACGATTTCGCCTCCATCCTCAAAGGTCTCGGCTATCGCCTCGACCGCAAGCCGGCCCCCGTTATCCCGGCCGCTGTTGCCCTTGCCCCCGCCCCGGCGGAAGGTCAGGCGGAACATGCCGCGGAAGACCAGCCGGAAGGTCCGGTGGAAGCGGCAGCCGCCGAAGACGCCACGGCTGCGGAAGCCGGGGGCGTGGCGGTGGCGGAAGCCGCTGCCGGCGTGCCGGCGGAGACGCCTGCCGAGGCCGCAGAGGCGGCCG
>NZ_DAISHT010000245.1:1312-2392 GCF_036822375.1 Pseudoxanthobacter sp.
GCTGCCGAGGCCGAGGCTGCCATCCTGTCTCAGGGCACCGCGGAAGAGGCTGCGGAAGCAGCGGAAGCCACCGGGGCCGCCCAGCCGGCTGAACCGGAAATGGTGGACGTGTGGCGTCCGGCCGGCCGCGGCGAGCGGCGCGGCCACCACCACGACCGCCGCGGCGGCGAGCGCCGGGGCGGCGAAAACCGCGGCGAGCGGCGCGGGCCGCGCCGCGACGGCCAGCCCGGCGAGGCCGCCGCCGCAGCCCCGGCGGAAGCCGGGGCCGGCGAAGGCCGCCGCAGCGGCGGGCGCGGAGAAGGCGGACGCGGCGACAACCGCAACCGCCGCGACGACCAGCGGCGCGAAGGCCGCCGCGAGGGCGGCCGGCCGGCCGAGAACCGCGGCGAAGGTCGTGGTGAGGGCCGTGGCGAGGGCAATGCCGAGGCGCGCGGACAGGGCCGCAAGGACCAGCGCAACGACCAGCGTCCGCAGCACCGCGACAACCGCCCCGACAAGGGCCCGCAGCGGCGCGAGGAGCGCCGCCCGGCGACCATCGATCCCAACTCGCCGTTTGCCGCTCTGGCCGCCCTCAAGGCGGATCTGGAACGGCGCGGTCGCTGAGGCCGCGGGCCGGCCATGGCACGCCGCTCCGCCCGCGGACGCAGCGATGACGATGAGACCAATGACGCCGGGGACGACAGCGCCCCCGGCGACGGCCGTCAGCGGCTCGACAAGTGGCTGTGGTTTGCCCGCTTCGCCCGCACCCGCACCGCGGCACAGGCACTGGTGACGGAAGGCCGCGTGCGCATCAACCGCGAGCGCACCACCAACGCCGCCCGGGCCGTGCGCGCGGGCGATGTCATCACGGTGGCCATCGGCCGCGATGTGCGCGTGGTGCGCATCACCGCCTTCGCCGAACGCCGCGGCGGCGCCGACGAGGCCCGCCGCCTTTATGACGATCTGGCCCCGCGCCCGGTTGTCGCCGGCGCGGAGGACGACGAGGACTGAGGCCCGGATCGGGTTCTCTCCGGCATGGCGCCCGCTCCGGCCGGCGCACGCGCCGCCCCGGATCTTTTCAGCCCCGATTCTTCGCAAGCC
>NZ_DAISHT010000245.1:2492-4681 GCF_036822375.1 Pseudoxanthobacter sp.
TCTTCGCAAGCCCGTGTTCTTCGCAAGCATGGGTGCTCTGCCGTCGCAGGCCCGGACGCCCGGATTGCGGTTCCCGCACCGGCGCTGTCGCGTCCGGCCGGCCGGCCAGCGCCGGGCGGTTCCCGTGTCTTGTAAGTGCCGGGTCTGCGGACGCTTGCTCCGTGCGGGCTTGCCCCCTGTGTTTTGCCCCCCTGTGTTTTGCCCCCTGTGTTTTGCCCCGCGGGGCTTGCAGGCTTTTCCGGTCGGCAGCCGTCGCGGCCCCTCGCGCCCTCTTGCCGGCCGCCGCGACAAATCCCCTTCTGAAGATCGCCGGCCGCCGATGCCGGCAGGCAGAGTGCCGCCTCGGGACCGTCTGTCCGCACACCGGGCCGGCGTCGCTTCATCAGCCGCGACGGGCGCGCCGGCGCAGGGGCTCCGGTGCCGATGACCCGGTCCGGAAGAGAACGCGGAGAGGATCCGGCCGCGGACGCCGCGGAGGACGAAAGAGGCGCGGAAACCGGCTGCCGGTCTGGCCACGGCGTCTTCACCGACCGCTCAAGCCTCGCGCGACGCGATCGGCGCGCTTCAGAACCGGGGGATCCGGTAATGGCCGTCCCGCACCAGGCCCGCGGCCGGCAGAACCGGCCTGTCGTCCCGGTTCATCGTCCTCGTCCGGCAACAGCCGGGGCCGCGCCGCTATCGCCGGGGCCGGGGCGCACGACAGAATCGCCGCACGGGCCCGGGTCGCGGCTTCTTGCGCCCGATACGGGAGGAACGGTCGCCGATCTCCGGCACTCTGGCCCGCCCTCGCCCGACATGCCGGGGCGCCCGCGCGGACGATGACGGCTTTCTCCGGTTCGACGACCGTTATGGCGATGGTCCTTGCCGGAAACGCGGGACTGGCCGGAAACGGGCCGGCGGATACGGTGAAGGGACTGGCCGCGGCACAACGGCCGATCGCCCTGACCGCCTGCGGTCCGGCACGACAAGCCGTCGTTCCATCTGCTGTCGGAACAGATCGGGCGCGGGCACCGGCGCTTCAGGCCTTCACGGCGGGGCGGGTGAAGGCGCGGACACCCGGTGCCGACAGCCACAGGTCTCCCGTCTCGCGGCCGGACACGGCCCGTCGGGCGCATCGCGCAGGCCGCGCCGACAGCGATTGTCCCGCCCGATGACGGTGAGAAAAGGCGCCGGCCGGAGAGCCCGGCCCCGGCGCAGCGGTCTTGAAAACGACGCATAATAGGGCGAGGCTCCGGCCTTGCGCAGCCTGCCTGCCCCACGGGGGCGACAGCCGGGGAAGGCGCTGCGCAGGGGACGAACGATCGCGGGGGGAAAGCCGACCATCGTCAGGGCCGCACGGTGCGCCGCGTTTGCGGGCGCCGGCCGGCCGTTACGCCGGCTGCGTGGCCTGCGCCATTGCCGCACCCGCCTGCCGATCCCTGTGCGCGCCGGGCTTTTCAGCGGAACCGGCGCTGCCGCACGTCCCCCGTCGGGCTGCCGGGCAACCGGGCCCGGCTCCCACCACCGGGCCGCCATCCGGCCGGCTCCTCGTCAGACGCTATACGGAGATCATCAGCCATGGCTGAGACCGCCCTTCTTGCCACCCGCCGCGGTTTTCTGGCGCTTGCCGCCGGCACCGCCGTCGCCGCCACCCTGCCGGTCGCGGCGCTGGCCAAGTCCACCCCGCCGCAGAGCCTGACCCTGAAGGGGGTCGGTCAGGTGCTGGTGGAGAGCCGCGTGCTCACCATCGTTTCCATCGACCAGTCGAGCCGCGATGTGGTCGTGAAGACCGACAACGGCGACCAGTTCGCCTACAGGATCGCCCCGATCGTCGGTTCGCTGGCCGGTTACAAGCCGGGCGAGAAGGTGACGGTCTATATCGCGCCGGGCGCGGTGACCAAGCTGCAGAAGGTGGACAGCGGCCAGAAGGGGCTCATCTCTCAGGTGCAGCTCGACATCAGCGCCACCGGCCCGCTGCCGGAGAATTTCTGGGGCACCTCCATCACCATGAACGTGGTGCTGGTGGACGTGAACACCGACCACAAGACCGTGACCTTCGAAGGCCACGACAAACTGCTGCGCATCATTCCGGCCGCCACCCCGGCGGTGTGGAACGACATTGCCCAGATCCAGCCGGGCGACCTCGCCACCATCACGTGGATCGAGGCGATGGCGTTCATTCCCAAGACCTGAAGAACACCCTGAAGAAC
>NZ_DAISHT010000246.1:0-4676 GCF_036822375.1 Pseudoxanthobacter sp.
CGGCAAGGCGGATGTTCTCGGCCACCGTGAAGCGCGGCACGAGGCGGAAGTGCTGGTGCACCATGCCGATGCCATGGGCGATGGCATCGCGCGGGGCGCGGTGCACCGCCTCCCGCCCGTCGATGAGAATGCCGCCGGCATCGGGCTGCTGCAGGCCGAACAGCACATTCATCAGCGTCGACTTGCCGGCGCCGTTCTCGCCCACCACGGCGTGGATTTCGCCGCGGCGGAACGAGACCGTCACGTTGTCGAGCGCCGGCCGCGGGCCGCCGAAATCCCGGGTGATGGCGCTGAGGGTGAGGAACGGCGGCGGGCCGAAGCCGGCGGGGCCTTTCGGTCCCGCCGCAGCCTCGTCCGTTGCCTCATTTGGCAATGTCGATCTCATTCTTCGCCACCTTGGCCATCAGGGCGAAAACGGTGCTCTCCACGGCCGGATCGACATGGTGGAACGGGCGCGACAGCGTCCAGCCGTCGTTGGCGAGCGTCATGGGGAAGATCTGGTCGCCGAGCGTGCCGGCCTTCAGCATCGCGCCCATCTGGTCATAGGCCTTGGCGAAGTTCAGCACGGTCGAGGCGACGATGGCTTCCGGGAACGCCTTGCTCTGGTCGATATAGGCGCCCATCGTGAACACCTGCTCTTCTTCGGCCGCCTGCTGGGTGCCGGCATCGGCGGTGTCGGCGGAGGGGATGAGGAAATCCGCTCCGCGGGCGATGGCGCCGACCGAGACTTCCTTGGCCTTGGCGACGTCGGTGAAGGAGCCGGTATAGAGCGTGTCGAATTTCACGTCCGGCTTCAGCGCTTTGGCACCGCGTTCCATGAACTCGATGGAGCGCTTGGTGGAGGGGATCGGCTCGGCCGCGATCACCGCCACATGGCCGTTCTTGCTGGCGGCAGCGGCAAGGGCGCCGACGACATAGCCGTACTGATCCCAGTCAACCGACCAGGCGGTGTAGTTCTTGATGCCGTCCGTGGAGCCGGCATAGGAATAAAGCACGAACTGGGTGTCGGGGAAGGACGGCGCCACTTCCTTGATCGCGGCGGCATAACCGGACGAGTGGCAGATGATCATCTTCACGCCGCGACCGGCGAGCTGGCGCAGGATGGCGGGCGCCTTCTCATAGGTCGCATCTTCCACATAGGAAGACTTGTAACCGTATTTCGTGGCCATGGCCCTGAAGGCGGCATAACCGCCGGGATCCCAGTTGCCCTGCGAAACGGACTGGGTGAAGAGCGCGGCGACTTCCGTCTCGGCGGCGAAGGCCGGGCCGGCGGTGGCGACGGCGGCAAGCGTCAGGGCAGAGGCGGCAAGGCCGGCCAGCATCTGGCGGCGGGAGAAAAGGCGCATCATGTCTTGGGACCCCACGGAAGGTTGTTTTTTGTCGAGGGCGGCAGAACACGGAGAGCAGCGAAACGTGCAGGACACACCGATCCCGTTCGCAGGGCGCGTTGCAGCGCCCTGCGCCGGCAGGACCGGAAGGAGCAGAACCGGAAGCGGATGGCACGGGGCGCGGGCGCCCCGGCAGGAGGCCGTCCTCTGGCCGTCAGATCACGGCGATGGCTTCGATCTCGATCATGAGATCCGGGTCGGCAAGGCCGGCAACCAGAATGAAGGTGCTGGCCGGCAGGGCATGGCCGGCGAAGAACGCGGTACGGCCAAGATGCAGCGCGGGAATGAAGGCGCGGTCGGTGGCATAGGTGGTGAGCTTGACCACATTGCCCGGGCCCGCGCCCATGCCGGCCAGCAGCAGGCCGAGATTGCGGTAGGTCTGCGCGACCTGCCGGGCGATATCGCCGGCCCCCACGACGTTGCCGTCTTCATCCCATGCAACCTGTCCGGTCAGGAACACCGGCGTGCCGGTGCGGATGACGGCGTGGTTGTAATAGGACTGCTGCTTCAGACCGGCCGGGTTGACGACACGCACCGCGGACGGGGTGTTCTCACCGGTAGGCATGGGCGATGTCCCGCGCGCCCGCGGCGGCGTTGGTCATCACGCCGCGCTCGGCCAGAGCCGTCACCACCTGAGTGCCGACGGTTTTCAGGTCGTCGATGAAGTCCGGCACGATCACCGTGATGCCGTCGAGATCGGCATTGAGCACGATATCGGCGAGCTTGTCGGCGATGGTCTCGGGGCTGCCGATGATGGCGGCCTTGCTCATCGAGTGGCGCTCGTTGCCCTGCTCGATGAAGCGGTTGGCCATGGTGTTCTGCGCCAGACTCTTGTCGGAGGAATATTCGCGGGTCTGGTTGTCGAGCGCGACCACGTCGACGCCGGAATTGTAGTAGTCGACCCGCTCCTGCGCTTCCCGGTCGGTGGCGCCGGGCACGATGGTGAACAGACCGTAGGTCTTGAAGTCCGGCCGGCCGGCCTCGTCCGCCAGTTCCTTGGCGCGGCGGCCGGTTTTGATGAAGTCGTCGCGGTTCGAGCCCAGCATGAAACTGCCGGTGCAGTTTTCGATGGTGAAGCGGAAGCCGCTGTCGGAGGCGCCGGCGCAGATGATCGGCGGCTGGCGGCGCGGCTTGGGGTTCGACATGCAGTCGGTAAGTTTGTAGAACTCGCCCTCGTGGTCCACCCGGTCCTCGGTCCACAGCCGCTTGGCGACAGTGACCCACTCTCTGGCCAGACGATAGCGCCCGCCATGGTCGAGATCGCGCCACAGGCCCATCTGGCCCTGATCGGCCGGGTTGGAGCCGGCCACGATGTTGAGCCCGAAGCGGCCGTTGGAAATCTGGTCCAGCACCGCCGCCATCTTGGCGACGATGGCCGGATGGAAGATCATGGTGTGGACCGTGCCCCACACGCCGATGCGGCTGGTGGCCTCGGCCAGACCGGCCATGGTGGTCATGGATTCCAGCGTGAAATCCCAGTGCTGGCTCGGGCCGCCGTAACCGCGCCACTTGGCCATCGACAGCGCGAAATCGAAGCCCATGTCTTCGGCGATCAGCGCCACTTCGCGGTTGTAGGCGTAGGTCGCCGGCAGTTGCGGGCTGGTGGTGGAGGTGATCCAGCCCCCGTTGCCGACAGGCAGAAAGACGCCGAGTTCAACGGTCTTGGTCGCGTTCTTCATGGAAACCTCTGGCAGGCTCGCAGGCCCCGGCCGGATCGTGCCGGCCTTGTGTGCGGTTCTCGCCCGGCGCTTCTGCCGGGGGCCGCCGCTCTCTGGCGATGGAGAAACGCTAACAGCAATTTCGCCGCCGCCGTAACCGAACTTGCGGTCTGCCGTGTTGCCCAAACGACAACACCAGCGCCGCAGGGAGCGCTCCCCCCCAACCGGCCGCGCGGCCCGGGGGGGAGCGCACCGGCCGGCCGGCGCACCGCTCACCCCAGCCGGGCCGCGGCAAGCTCGGGCCGGGCGTTCAGGGCATGGAAGTCGGTGCTGATCTTCTTGAGGAATTCGTTGGCGGCGTAGGAAAGCTGGCGGTCGCGGTGCACGCAGACCGCGGAGGTGACGCCCGCCAGATCCTCATCCTCGACCGGAATGGCGACGAGCGAGCCGTCGCGCACCTCGCGGCCGGCGGCCAGCAGCGGCGACAGCGTCAGTGCCCGTCCGGTCATCGCCATCGTCTTGGTCAGTTCGAGGTTGTTGGTGGAGACGATGACATCGGCAGTGAGCCGGGCGCGGGCGACCGCGTGGTCGAAAATCTGGCGGATGCCGGAGCTTGGAAAGTGGATCGCCACCTGCTGGCTGCACACCTCGGCAAGGGTCAGACTGTCCCGCCCGGCGAAGACATGATCCTTTGAAACCAGACACCTGACCGGTTCGGTGTGCTCCGCCACCACCTCGATGCCGGGCCGGCGGCGGGCGTTGAAGACGACGCCGATATCGGCCTCGTCGCGGATCAGCGCCTCCACGATGCGGTCGGACGATTCGGTCACCACCTGAAAGCGAATGGCGGGAAATTTCTCGTTGAAGGCGGCGATGGTGCGCGGCAGGAACTCTTTCACCAGCCCTTCCATGACCCAGATTTTCACCTCGCCCTGCTTCAGGCCCTTGAGGTTGCGGATGGTCTCCTGCACGCGCTCCAGATCGCGGAACATGTGGCGGGTGTAGCGCTCCAGCATCAGCCCGGCGGCGGTGAGCTGAATGCCGGTGTTCGACCGTTCCAGCAGCAGCGTGCCCAGCTGGTGTTCAAGAATGGCAAGCTGGCGGCTGACGGCGGAGGGGGCCACATGCAGCCGGTCGGCGGCCCGGCGGATCGAGCGGGTGGCCGCCACCTCGTTGAAATAGCGATAACCGTTGAAGTTCATAGGCAGGCTTTCCGGCAGGCGGGGCAAGGGGGGCAGGGCAGCGGGCAGGGCAGGGTCGCCCGGTCCGATTTTTCTCTTAAAGAGCAATTTGTGTGCCGCGCCTCGCGGGCATGGTGTTGCCGAAAACGCAACAAGCCATGGCGCACTCTTGGTTACCTGCTTTGCCGGCGGCGTTGTTAGCCTTCAGGTCATCGGGCGGCGGACAGAACGCCGGTCCCGGGACATCTCATCCGATCCGTGACAGCCGGCAGAAGCGCCGCTGCCTTCCGGCAGCGCCGCCCGGCCGGCCCATCCGCAACGTCTGCACGGGTTCATCCGCCGCCTGCCGCGCCGGATGCCGCGCAAGGAGTGCCTTGTCATGTCTTCCGAAATCTCGCCCGTGGAAATCATCACCCCGCCGCAGGCGCCGCCGCCGCTGGCGCCCTACA
>NZ_DAISHT010000247.1:0-4598 GCF_036822375.1 Pseudoxanthobacter sp.
GGTGATGAAGGAATATTTCGGCCGCTTCGGCTTCCTGAAGAAGCTGCAGACCGACCTGCCGGAAGTCGGCGCGCCGATCGTGCCGCGGGCGTGGAAGGACATTACCGTCGCCACCACCGCGTTCGGCCACGGCATTTCGGTCAGCCCGATGCAGGCGGCGGCGGCGGGCGCGGCCATCGTCAACGGCGGGCGCTACATTCCGCCCACCTTCTTCCCGCGCTCGCAACAGGATGCCGACAAGCTCGCCACCCAGATCATCTCGCCCGAGACCAGCGCCAAGATGCGCTATCTGTTCCGTCTCAACGCGGAGAAGGGCTCCGGCCGGCGCGCCAACATTGCGGGCTTCGATGTCGGCGGCAAAACCGGCACCGCGGAAAAGGTGGTCGGCGGGCGCTATTCCAAGGACCAGAACGTCAACTCGTTCATGGCCGCCTTCCCGATGGACGACCCGCAATATCTGCTGCTCGTCACCATCGACGATCCGCGGCCGGAAAAGCCGGGTGCCCCGCGCTCGTCCGGCGCCAACGCCGTGCCGCTCGCCGCCAACATCCTGCGCCGCATCATACCGATGCTGGGCATCCAGCCGCGGCAGGACATGCCGGCCGAACAGATTCTGGCCTCAGGACACTGATGAGCCGGGGCCGGTCCGCCGGCCCCTTCCGCCGTCTGCCACCCTCCCCCCGCCCCCGGAAGATCGGCCCTCGGGCACAGATCGCGGCGGAAACGGAGCGATAACCCTAACGGGAGCCAAACAGCACCATGCGTCTCGCCGAACTCGCCCCGGATCTCGTCGCCGGCCCCGCGGAGGGCGACATCTCCGTCACGGGGCTGACGGCTGACAGCCGCAAGGCCGGCCCGGGCATCCTGTTTGCCGGGCTGCCGGGTGTGAAGGCCGATGGCGCGGGCTTCGCCGCCGCGGCCGTCCGCGCCGGCTCGCCCGCCGTTCTGGTCGGCCTCGGCAGCGAGGTGCCGGCCGGCCTCGGCGTTCCGGTGCTGCGCGATGCCGATCCGCGCCGCCGCCTTGCGCTCATGGCCGCCCGGCTCTACGCCCCCCAGCCGCGCACCATCGTTGCCGTCACCGGCACCGCCGGCAAGACCTCGGTGGCCGCCTTCACGCGCCAGATCTTCGAGGCCACCGGCCATCCAGCGGCCAGCCTCGGCACGCTCGGCATCGTCACCGCCCGCACCAAGTGCTACGGCAGCCTGACCACCCCCGATCCGGTGACGCTGCACGCCAGCCTCGCGCGCGTGCGCGATGAGGGCGTGACACATGTGGCGCTGGAGGCTTCCAGCCACGGTCTCGACCAGCACCGGCTGGACGGCGTGGCGCTGACGGCCGCGGCCTTCACCAATCTCGGCCGCGACCACATGGACTACCACCCCACGGTGGAAGCCTATCTCGCCGCCAAGCTGCGTCTGTTCACCGAGCTGCTGCCCGACGGGGCACCGGTGGTGGCCGATCCCGATGCGCCCGGCGCCCGGCATGTCATTGCCGCCGCGCGCCGGCGCGGGCTGCCGCTGATCACCGTCGGGGCCCGCGGCGAGGGACTGCGCCTCGTCAGCGCCACGCCGGAAGGCACCGGCCAGCGCCTCGTCATCGACACCCCCGCCGGCCGCTGCACCGGCTTCCTGCCGCTGCTCGGCGATTTCCAGATCGCCAACGCCCTGATCGCGCTCGGCCTTTGCGTGGCCGCCGGCGTGCCGGCCGGCGAGGCCGTGGCGGCGCTTTCCGGGCTGGAAGGCGCGCCGGGGCGGCTCGATCTCGTCGGCCGCACCGCAGCCGGGGCGCCGGTGTTCGTCGATTACGCCCACAAGCCCGATGCGCTGGAAGCGGTGCTGACCACGCTGCGGCCGATCACCGCCGGCCGGCTGATCGTGGTGTTCGGCGCCGGCGGCGACCGCGACCGCGGCAAGCGGCCGCTGATGGGCGCCATCGCCGCCCGCCTCGCCGACACGGTGATCGTGACCGACGACAACCCGCGCAGCGAGGAGCCGGCCGACATCCGCCGCGCCATTCTGGCCGCCGCCCCGGCAGCGCTGGAAATCGGCGACCGCGCCGCCGCCATCCGCACCGCTGTCGCCATGCTGGAGGCCGACGACGTGCTGGTGGTCGCCGGCAAGGGCCACGAGACCGGACAGATCGTCGGCGGCACCGTGCTGCCGTTCTCCGACCATGAGGAAGTGCTGCAGGCGCTGGCCGAATGCACGGCCGGAAGCGGCCCGGAAGCGGAGATCGCCCGATGAGCGCCCTGTGGACCTTCGACGCCCTCGTTGCCGCCACCGGCGGCCGGCTGCTGCCGGCCGGCACCGCGGGGGCGGGCGTTGCCGGCGGCCTTTCCATCGACAGCCGCAGCCTGAAGCCCGGCGATGCCTTTCTGGCCATCACCGGCGACCGCCTCGACGGCCACGATTATGTGGCTGCCGCCTTCGCCGCCGGCGCCGCGCTGGCGGTGGTGGCGGAAGACCGGACGGCAGAGCTCGCCGGCGCCGGTCCGCTGCTGGCCGTGCCGGACGTGATGGAGGCGCTGCGCGCCATGGCGCGCGCCGCCCGGGCGCGCTCGTCCGCCGGCATCGTGGCCGTCACCGGCTCGGTCGGCAAGACCGGCACCAAGGAGGCGCTGCGCTGCGCGCTCGGGGCCATCGGGCCCGTTCACGCATCCGCTGCGTCGTTCAACAATCACTGGGGCGTGCCGCTGTCGCTCGCCCGCCTGCCGGCGGACGCCCGCTACGGCGTGTTCGAGATCGGCATGAGCGCGCCGGGCGAGATCACACCGCTGGTCAGGATGGTGCGGCCGCAGGTCGCCATCGTCACCACCATCGCCGCCGCCCATGCGGCCTTCTTCGCCAGCGAGGAAGAGATTGCCGATGCCAAGGCCGAGATCTTCCTCGGGCTGGAACCCGGCGGCACGGCGATCCTCAACCGCGACAACCGCCATTTCGAACGCCTCGCGGCCGCCGCGCGCCGCGCCGGGGCCCGCGTCGTCAGCTTCGGCGCCGATGCGGCCGCCGACGTGCGCCTGACCGATGTGGTTCTGGGCGCCGAGGGCAGCGACATCACCGCCGACATCGCCGGCACCCGCCATGTGTGGCGGCTCGGCGCGCCCGGCCGGCACATGGCGCTGAACGCGCTCGCCGTTGCCGCCGCCGTCGCCGCGCTGGGGGCGCCGCTCGCCCCGGCGCTGGACGCCCTTGCCGGCTTTACCGCGCCGGCCGGCCGCGGCCGGCGCCACACCCTGCATCTGGCCGGCGGCACCGCAACGCTGATCGACGAGGCCTATAACGCCAATCCGGCCTCGATGCGCGCCGCCATCGCCCTGCTGGCGCTCACCCCCACCGGGCCGGGCGGCCGGCGCATTGCCGTCGTCGGCGACATGCGCGAACTCGGCGATGAGGGTGCCGCCCTCCATGCCGGCCTCGCGCCGGATTTCGTCGCCGCCGGCATCGACTGCGTGCATTGCGCCGGGCCGCTGGCTGCTGCGCTTTACGATGCCTTGCCGGCAGCCCTGAAGGGGGCCTATGCGCAAAGCGCCGCGGACCTGGAGCCGGCGGTGATCGCCGGTCTGCGACCCGGCGATGCCATCATGGTCAAGGCCTCGAACGGCAGCCGCCTCGGCCCGCTCGTGACCCATCTTTGTACCCGATACGCGGCCCCCGCCGCCGCTGTCGGTTCGGGAGACTGAAAAGAGGATGCTCTATTTCCTCGCCGATCTCAGCGGACACGCCTCGGTTCTGAACGTGTTCCGCTACATCACCTTCCGCACCGTCGCCGCGATGATGACGGGGCTGTTGTTCGTGTTCCTGTTCGGCCCGGCGATCATTGCCTCGCTGCGGGTGAGGCAGGGCAAGGGCCAGCCCATCCGGGCCGACGGCCCGCAGACCCATCTCGCCAAGAAGGGCACGCCCACCATGGGCGGCCTCATGATCCTGTCCGGCCTCGTGGTTTCCACGCTGCTGTGGGGCAACCTCGCCAACCCCTACCTGTGGGTGGTGCTGATGGTGACCCTCGGTTTCGGCCTGATCGGCTTCTATGACGACTACCTGAAGGTGACGAAGCAGAGCCACAAGGGCTTTTCCGGCCGCTCGCGCCTTGCCGTGGAGGCGCTGATTGCCGGCATCGCCGCGGTGGTGATGGCCCGGCTTTCCGCCCCGCCGATGTCCACCGCGCTGGCCGTGCCGTTCTTCAAGGATGTCATCATCAACCTCGGCTGGTTCTTCGTGCCCTTCACCATCCTCGTGGTGGTGGGCGCCGGCAACGCGGTCAACCTGACGGACGGTCTGGACGGTCTGGCCATCGTGCCGGTGATGATCGCGGCCGGCTCGTTCGGCATCATCACCTACCTCGCCGGCAACGTGGTGTTCGCCGACTATCTGCAGATCCACTTCGTGCCCGGCGTCGGCGAACTCGCCGTCATCTGCGGCGCCGTCATCGGCGCCGGCATCGGCTTTCTGTGGTTCAACGCCCCGCCGGCGGCCATCTTCATGGGCGATACCGGCTCGCTGGCGCTTGGCGGCATGCTCGGCACCATCGCCGTTGCCGCCAAGCACGAGGTCGTGCTGGTCATCATCGGCGGCCTGTTCGTCATCGAGGCGCTGTCGGT
>NZ_DAISHT010000248.1:0-4595 GCF_036822375.1 Pseudoxanthobacter sp.
CCGGCCGCCGGGCGAGGTTCGTCTCAGCCATTGAGGCGCTCTCCCTTGGGATCGATGAAAACGGTGTCGGTCACGACAGCGGTCGTGAAGCCGGCGGGCGTGGTGATGTGCAGCGTCCTGCCCTTCAGCGCCCGGCCGTCGGCGATGACGGCAAGCGCGATGGAGCGGCCGAGGCAGGCACTCATGTAGCTGGAGGTGACGTGCCCCAGCATGGTCATCGGCATGGGCTGGTTCGGATCGGCGACGATCTGCGCGCCTTCCTCCAGCACCTCGCCGGGGCCGGACGGCAGCAGGCCGACCAGCTGCTTGCGGCCGGGGGCGACGATGTCCGGCCGGGCGAGCGAGCGCTTGCCCACGAAGTCGCGCTTCGCTTTGGCGATCATGCCGGCGTAGCCGATATCGTCCGGCACCTGCGTGCCGTCGGTATCCTGCCCGACGACGATGTAGCCTTTTTCCGCCCGCAGCACATGCATGGTCTCGGTGCCGTAGGGCACGATGCCGTGTGCCTTGCCGGCGGCGAACACCGCCTCCCACACAGCCCGTCCGTAATCCGCCGGCACGTTGATTTCAAAGCCGAGCTCGCCGGTGAACGAGACGCGGAACAGGCGGGTCGGCACGCCGCAGATGCGGCCCTGCCGCATCGCCATGTGCGGGAAGGCTTCCGGCGACAGGTCGATGTCTTCCACCAGCGGGCGGATGACCTCGCGCGCCTTCGGCCCCTGCAGCGCGATCACGGCCCACTGCTCGGACGTGGAGGTGAGGTGCACCTTCAGGTCGGGCCATTCGGTCTGCAGATAGTCTTCCATGTGGGCAAGCACGCGCGGCGCGCCGCCGGTGGTGGTGGTCACATGGAAGCGGTCCTGCGCCACACGGGCCACAACGCCGTCGTCGAAGACATAGCCGTCTTCTTTCAGCATCAGGCCATAGCGGCAGCGGCCGGGCTCCAGCTTGGTCCACGCGTTGATGTAGATGCGGTTCATGAACTCCGCAGCATCCGGGCCGACGACCTCGATCTTGCCGAGCGTGGAAGCATCGAAGATGCCGACCGCATCGCGCACGGCCCGGCACTCGCGGGCGACCGCGGCGTGCATGTCCTCGCCCGCCTTCGGAAAATAGCGCGCGCGGTGCCACTGGCCGACATCCTCGAATACCGCCCCGTGTGCGGCTGCCCAGTCGTGAACGGGGGTGCGGCGGGCGGGGTCGAACAGGCCGTGCCGGTTGAGGTTGATGAGCGCGCCGAACGAAACCGGCGTGAACGGCGGGCGGAAGGTGGTCGTGCCCACCGCCGGCACCGGCTTGCCGAGCGCCTCCGCCACAATGCCGAGGGCATTCATGTTGGAGGACTTGCCCTGATCGGAGGCCATGCCCGTGGTGGTATAGCGCTTCACATGCTCGATGGAGTGGAAGCCCTCGCGCACCGCAAGCTTCACATCCTTGGCGGTCACGTCGTTCTGGAAGTCGATGAACGCGCGTACCTTCGACGGGTTGTCGTCGGTCGGCATCACGCGCACCGGCTGGAAGCCGGTCTCAACCTCGGAGGCCGTAAAGGTGCCGGCCACGGCCACGCCCGCTGCCTCCGCGCCTGCTGCGGAGCCCTCGTTGAGGGCGCCGGCCAAACCGAACGTGCCGCGGCAGGCCCCCGCGGAGCGCTCTGCCTGAACGGACGTGCCGGGCACGAAGAAATCGCGCTCCGCATCGTAGACGAGCTTGCCGCGCGACTGCGAGAACATGTGCACCGAAGGCGTCCAGCCGCCGGACATGCCGACGCAGTCGCAGGCGAGTGTCCTGTGGTCGCCATGCACTTTGCCATCGGCGCCGACCGGGGCCACCACCAGCGCCTTCACGCGGGTCTTGCCCTCGGCGCGGATGACGGTGTGGCCGGTCAGAACCTTCACGCCGGCGGCCGTGGCCAGCGCCTTTTCCGGCCCCGGGGCGGTGCGCAGGTCGACCAGCGTCACGGCGAGGCCGGCGCGGCGGGCATCGATCGCCGCCTGATAGGCCGAGGCCCCGGTGGTGGCGAACACGATGTTGCGGCCCGGCGCCACCGCATAGCGGTTGACGAACACGCGCACGCTTTCCGCCAGCATGATGCCGGGGCGGTCGTTGTTGGCGAAGGCCAGCGGCCGTTCCAGCGCGCCGGCGGCAATCACCACTTCCTGCACCCGCATCTGCCACAGCCGCTCGCGGATGCCCGCGCCCGGCCGGTCGAGATGATCGGCCACGCGCTCGATGGCGACGAGGTGGTTGTGGTTGTAGTAGCCGAACACCGTGGTGCGCGGCAGCAGGGTAACGTTGGGGCAGGCGGCCAGCGTGGCCAGCGTCTCCTCAAGCCACATCCGGGCCGGCTTGCCCTCGATGCTGGCCGTGGTCTCGTGCAGCAGCGCGCCGCCCATTTCCTGCTGTTCGTCAGCCAGAATGACGCGCTTGCCGGATTTTGCCGCCGTCAGCGCCGCCGCAAGGCCGGCCGGGCCGGCGCCGATGATCAGCACGTCCGCATGGGCGTGGCGGTTGCCGTAGCGGTCCGGGTCGGCGGCCTTCGGCGGCTTGCCGAGGCCGGCGGCGGCGCGGATCGCCGGCTCATAGACCTTGGTCCAGAACGACTTCGGCCACATGAAGGTCTTGTAGTAGAAGCCGGAGACGAACACCGGCGCCATCAGGTCGTTCACCGCGCCGATATCGAACTTCAGGCTCGGCCAGTGGTTCTGGGTGCCGGTCTTCAGCCCGTCGGTGACCTCGACGACGCTGGCGCGGTTGTTGGGATCGACGCGGCCGGGGCCGCGATCCACCGAAAGCAGGGCATTCGGTTCGTCCGAGCCGTGGCTGAGGAGGCCGCGCGGGCGGTGATATTTGAACGAGCGGCCGAGAAACACCTTGCCGGAGGCGAGCAGGGCGGAGGCCAGCGTATCGCCGCGATAGGCGGGAATGGTCTCGCCGTTGAAGGTGAAGTGGATCTTCAGCCGGCGGTCGATGCGGCCGCCGCTCGGCAGACGAAAAGGCGCATCCATCTTATTTCAGCTCCCCGGAGGCGGTCACTTCAGGGCGCGGCTCGCCCATCTTGTAGGTGATGAGGAAGCGGTCGCTCACGGTGTTGCGCAGCGCATTGAACCAGCGCTGGCAGCCGTGGGCATGGTTCCAGCGCTCCGCCAGCACGCCCTTGGTGGAAGAGCGCATGTAGAGGAAGTCGGCCCACGCCTGATCGTCGAGGGCGGAGGGATCGGCCGGGCGGGCGATGTGCGCCTCGCCGCCATAGCGGAACTCGGTCTCGGGCCGCGCGCCGCAATAGGGGCATTGAATGAGCAGCATGGTGGCAGGCTCTCTCAGTGGGCGACGGCCGCGGCGGCGGCTTCGTCGATGAGCCGGCCGGTGCGGAACCGGTCGAGCGAGAACGGACGGGAGATCGGGTGCGGCTCGCCCTTCGCCACGCAGTGGGCAAAGAGGTTGCCCGAGCCGGGCGTGGCCTTGAAGCCGCCCGTGCCCCAGCCGCAGTTGAGATAGAGCCCCGGAATGGGGGTGAGGCCCTGAATCGGCGAGCGGTCCTGGGTGTTGTCGGTGATGCCGCCCCACGAGCGCATCATCTTGACGCGCGTGAAAATCGGGAAAAGCTCGCAGATGGCATCCAGCGTGTGGATGGGGATCTGCAGGCCGCCCTGCTGGGAATAGGACACATACTGGTCGGTGCCGGCGCCGATGACCAGTTCGCCCTTGTCGGACTGCGAGATGTAGGCATGCACCGCATTCGACATCACGACGGTCGGGAAGGCGGGCTTCAGCGGCTCGGAGACGAGCGCCTGCAGCGGCTGGCTTTCCAGCGGCACCTTCACGCCGAACAGGCTCATCAGCTGCGGCGTGTGGCCGGCGACCGAGACGCCGACCTTTTTGGTGGCGATGTGGCCGTGGCTGGTGTTGAGGCCGCAGACGGCGCCGAAGGCATCGCGCTCCAGCCCCAGCACCTCGCAGTTCTGGATGATATCGACGCCAAGGGCGGAGGCCCCGCGGGCGAAGCCCCAGTTCACGGCGTCGTGGCGCGCGGTGCCGGCGCGGCGCTGCAGGGCGGCGCCCACCACCGGATAGCGCTTGCCCGGCGAGAGATCGAGTTCAGGGCAGAACTCCTTCGTCTGCTCCGGCGTCAGCCATTCGTTGTCGATGCCGGCCAGCCGGTTGGCATAGACGTGACGCCGGAAGCTCTGCTCGTCATGAACGTTGTGCGCCAGCATCAGGCAGCCGCGCTGCGAGAACATGACGTTGTAGTTCAGCTCCTGCGACAGCCCTTCCCACAACTTCAGAGAGTGCTCGAAGATCGCCATGCTCTCGTCGTAGAGATAGTTCGAGCGCACGATAGTGGTGTTGCGGCCGGAGTTGCCGCCGCCGAGCCAGCCCTTTTCCAGCACGGCGATGTTCCGCATGCCGTGCTCTTTCGCCATGTAATAGGCGGTCGCAAGGCCATGGCCGCCGCCGCCGACGATGACGGCATCGTAGGCCGGCTTCAGGCCGGGCGAACCCCACTGCCGACCCCAGCCCTGATGCGCGCCGAGGGCTTCCTTCAGAAGCGTCGGCAACGAGAATTTCCGCATGGCGCGAACCTCCGGTCGAAGCGC
>NZ_DAISHT010000249.1:0-4556 GCF_036822375.1 Pseudoxanthobacter sp.
GCGTTGCGCGCGATGATCTCGCGCATCTTCGCCTCGATCTTCTCAAGGTCGTCGACGGTGAACGGCTCGTTGCGGAAGAAGTCGTAATAGAAGCCGTTCTCGATCACCGGGCCGATGGTCACCTGCGTGCCGGGATAGAGCTCCTGCACCGCCTCGGCCATCACATGGGCGGCATCGTGGCGGATCAGTTCCAGCGCCCGCGGGTCTTCGCGGGTGACGATCTCCACCGCGGCCCCGTCGGGCACGGTGTCCGACAGGTCGCTGACCTTGCCGTTCACGGCAATCGCCACCGCCTTTTTGGCAAGCGACTTCGAAATGGATTCCGCCACGCCGCGGCCGGTCACACCGGCCTCGAACGCACGTCTGGCACCATCGGGGAAGGAAAGCTCGATCATAACGGCTCCTCGGTCGGCTCACTCACTGCCCACGAGCGCAGGTAAGCCGGACGTCAGTTTTCGCGCGGGCGCCTTGCGACGAACCGGCAGAGGCCGGCGCCCTCGGGCAAGAAGGGACCGCGCGAGGCACGGGAAAAGGCCGCAAAGCGGCCGGTCCGCGGGGTTTTCGCGCGTCTCGGCCGCGGCGTCAACTCACCTGCCGCGCATCCCCCCCTGCTGCTGATCCACCAGCCGCGCGGGGCCCGCCGGCGGATCAGCGGTCGAGCCGGGTGTTCGGGTCGATGTGCCGCCCGGTCCAGTAGCCGTAGCGCCACGGGCACCACCAGCGCGCCCCGTCCCGCGCCGTCTGCGGCACCGGATCGAAGCCGCTCGCCCCCAGCGGATGGCAGCGCAGCAGGCGCGCCAGCGTCATCCAGCCGCCCGCCCACAACCCGAAGCGGCCGATCGCCTCCTCGCCGTAGGCCGAGCAGGTCGGCTGGTAGCGGCAGGCATCCGGCAGGAACGGCGACAGCAGCAGGCGATAGCCGCGGATGAGGAACCGGCCGGCCGCAACGCCCGCTCCGCGCCGTGTCTGTCCCTCGCCGGGCCCGCAGCTGCCGCACATCAGGCGGCCGCCCCGGCCAGCGCCGCGTCGATGGCGGCCACGGTCGCCTCGAACACCAGCAGCGTCGAGCCGTGGCGGGCGCGATAGTCGCGCACCGGCTCCAGCACCGCCAGCGCGGCGAAGCGGCCCTGCGGCGGCGGGCCGTTCTCCTTCAGCATCGCCGTCATGGCATCGCGCACCGCGCGCACCTCGCCGATGCCGGCCCCCACCACCGCGCGGCCGAACAGCGAGGCGGCCGCCTGCCCCAGGGCGCAGGCGCGCACCTCCTGCGCAAATTCCGCCACCCGCCCGTCGGCCAGCACCACATCCACCGTGATGACGGAGCCGCACAGCCGCGCCTGCCGGCGGGCCGTGCCCTGCGGGGCGGCGAGGCGGCCGACATGGGGCATGGAGGCCGCCAGTTCCAGAATCGCGCTGCTGTAGACGGTATCGGTCATGAAAGAACCGCGAGGGAGATTTCTGTTTCTTGCCGGCGGCCCGGCGGCCTGCGACCTTTGCCCGGCACCGGCCCTTCTGCCGCTGTCGCCGGAAAAAGCACGCTCAGTTCATGAAACGCAGCGGTTTCGTTCCGGCCGACATCATCCTATATAGGGTTCGGACAGGGTGGCCCGCCAGCCCCCCCGGCGCCGGAGCGGACCAGCAGCCGCGCGGAGCGCAGGGGCCGGCGCTGGCCGCGCGCCCTGATGCGGAGCAGCAGGTGAAACGGAAGCTGCCCGGCAGAATGCGGTTCTGCCGGCGGTGCGCGTTTTGCCCGTGGCCGGACAGACCGGCGGACGACACAGACCGGCGGACGACGTGGACGACAGATCAGGAATCGAACGCCCGGCAGCGCCCCACAAGGCCCCCGGGCGCGACGGGAGTTCCCCGATGGATGCCGTTGTGAAAACCATCGCCGACATTCGCCAGCGCACCGCGCCGGCCCCCCGCCGCCCGAGCCGCGAAGAGGCCGAGGCCGCCGTGCGCACCCTCATCGCCTGGGCCGGCGACGACCCGGACCGCGAGGGCCTGATCGACACGCCGCGCCGCGTCGTTTCTGCCTATGAGGAATTCTTCAAGGGCTATTCGGAAGACCCGGAAAGCGTTCTCGACCGCACCTTCCAGGAGGTGAGCGGTTATGACGACATGGTGCTGGTGCGCGACATTCCGTTCTATTCGCACTGCGAACACCATATCGTGCCGTTCATCGGCCGCGCCCACATCGCCTATTATCCGAACGGCGGCGTGGTCGGCCTCTCCAAGCTCGCCCGGCTGGTCGATGTCTATTCGCGCCGCATGCAGACGCAGGAGAACCTGACCGCGCAGGTGGTGCAGGCCATGGAAGCCTTCCTGCAGCCGCTCGGCATCGGCGTGCTGTTCGAGGCCGAGCACCAGTGCATGTCGCTGCGCGGGGTGCAGAAATCGGGCGTCTCCACCATCACCAGCCGCTTCACCGGCCGCTTCGAGGCACCGGCCGAGCAGGTGCGCTTCATGACCATGATCCGCCGCGAGCGCTGAGCGCCCGGCCGCCTTTTCAGGGCCTTTCCGCCGTGTGTAACGCCCCCGACTGCACGCACGCCCCCTTTCCCGCGCCCGGCTCCAAGGCCGCGCTGGAAACGGGCGGCGTGCTGACCCCGCGCTTCGATGCCGGCGGCCTTGTCACCGCCGTGGTCACGGATGCCGGCGACGGCAGCGTGCTGATGCTCGCCCACATGAATGCCGAGGCGCTGCGCCTGACCATTGAGACCGGCATCGCCCATTACTGGAGCCGGTCGCGCGGCGAATTGTGGCGCAAGGGCGATACCTCCGGCTCGCTGCAGCATGTGACCGAGATGCGCGTCGACTGCGATCAGGATGCGGTGTGGATCCGCGTGCGCGTCGACGGCTCCGGGGCAAGCTGCCACACCGGCCGGCGGTCGTGCTTTTATCGCGCGGTCGAACTGGGTGCCGAAGGCGGCGCGCTGCGCTTCACCGAAGACCCGCTGGTCGATCCCGCCGCGCTTTACGGCCGCAAGGCCTGACGGCAACCTTGCCGCCTAACACCTGCCCGACGACGCCTGCCCGACGTCACTTGCCTGACGTCACTTGCCTGATGGACGCTTTGCCTGATGGGAACGGCCTGACCGCGCATGCACCGGGCCGCCGCCCGGCCGCGAGGGCCGGCGCAGGACAAGGCCGGCGCAGAAATCGCCGGATCAGATCCCCGGCCTGAAATCGAAGATGTGAAACCGGGGCTGCGAAATCCGGGGGGCTTGAATCAAAGGGCGGCCCCGGGAGGCCGCCCTTTGCCCGTCGCTGCGGGTGCATATCGCGGAATCGTCCGGGCCCCGGGTGGCGCTCAGACCATGGCGATGTAGTTGCGCATGCTCTCCGCCTCGTCTTCCGCCTGCGCAATGCGATGCTTGACGACATCGCCGATGGAGACGATCCCCACCAGCTTGTCGCCGCGCACCACCGGCATGTGGCGGAAGCGACGCACGGTCATGCGCTCCAGCACCTGCGTGGACGTCTGATCCTCGGTCACCACCTCGATATCGCGTGTCATGTAGTCCGACGCGCGCCGGTCGAGGGCAGACGCCCCTTCCGCGGCAAGCGCGCGCACGATGTCGCGTTCCGAGAGAATGCCGAGCAGCGACTGACCCCGGGAGACGATCACCGCGCCGATCCGGCACAGTGTGAGCAGATCGCAAACTGCGGCGATCGTCGCATCAGGGTCAATCGTTGTGACGTCCGGCCCCTTGCGGGCCAGGATCGCAGCAACGGTCATGGGCGTTTCCTCCTTGAGAACCCGATGAAAGACGGCCGCATTTTTGCGTGTCCGCCTGCCACCACCGCTGCATCCTGCGTGCCCCGTCTGTCGCGGGGCTGGCGGAATGCGGCGGGCATAACCGGCGCACGGGAATCGGTCTCCCGTGCTGCATAAAACTGATAACGTGCCGATCGGCGCCCGTAAAGCCCCCTCCTGAGCCGGCGTTCAATTGGCGCCGGATTTGCGCCCGACCGGGTCGAACAGCGGGAACAGCAGCAGCCCGATGAGGAAGCCGCCGATGTGGGCTTCCCACGCGATGCCGGCGCCGTCGTTGCCGAGGAAAGGCAGGTTCACCACGCCGAACAGCAGGTTGAGGGCAAACCAGATGGCGATGAACGAGGTTGCCTGCCGGTTGCGCGCCACGCCGAACAGGCTGGAGGCCGGCCGGCGGTAGCACGCCGCGCTGTTCATGTCGGAGAAGCGCCAGCCGCCCAGCGGCGCGCCGGGCTCGAACACGAAGCGCGTGGCCGCCGCCATCTGCCCGGAGATCGCTGCCGACGCCCCGACCACCGGCACCACCGAGCCGGGATTGGCGATGAGGTGCAGGCCGGCCCCGCCGACCGCCGCCACCGCCGACAGCAGCAGGAAGCGCACCGCCCCGAAACGCCGCGCCACGGCCGAGCCGAACGCCAGCATCCACACCACGTTGACGAGCACGTGCACCCAGCCGCCGTGCAGCAGCGCATAGGTGAGGAAGGTCCAGATTTCCGCCCCCGTGCCGCCGGGCAGCGGCGCCATGCCGGCCGGCACCGCATAGCGCACCGGAATGAAG
>NZ_DAISHT010000250.1:0-1122 GCF_036822375.1 Pseudoxanthobacter sp.
CCGCCATTTCAGCCCCTGAGCGGGTACGCCAATTGCCGACCTGCAACAGGCGTTGTCAGCCATTCCGTCGTTGTCAGCGGGTTCTTTTTCGATCCCATGGCGCGAATTGCGTCGTCCGGCGGCCTCGACGTGCGGCTCCGGGGGCGCGCAGGTGATCCTGCAGGTGATCCCGCCGACAGCCGCCCCCGTGGTCGCAAGTGCACTCGCGTGCGGGCTGGCAAATCCCTCGATCGTTGCTGTGAGCCCCGCACTTCAGTCCAACGGCCGCTAGCGCGATGCGGCGACGACCACGCCGGCCCCGACCATGGCGCAACCGGCTGTCTGGTTCACACGGCGAACAACGACCGGCGTGCGGAGCAGACTGCGCGCTCGGCCGGCCAGAATGACATGTCCGCCGATCACGACCACCTCGACGGCGACGATCACCACCGCCAGCGCCGCGACATGACCGGGCAGAAGCGAAGCCCCGACCACGTTGGGCAGCAGCGCAATATAGAAAAGCGGCATCTTGGGATTGCCCAGATTTAACGCAACGCCGGTCGCGAAAATCGCCAGCAAGCTGCGCCGCCCGGAAACAGGTTGCAGGTCGGGCACCACTGGCGCGGCGGTCCAGAGCTTCACGCCGATCCAGATCAGATAGATCGCGCCGGCATAGCGCAGAACAGTCATCACCCCGCTCATTTCAGCCGCGACAATTGAAAGCCCAAAGGCCGCAAGCGTCAGGAAAATCAGAATGCCGGCGACCGTTCCCACCCCATAGGCAATGCCAGAGGCGGCACCGTGTGAGATCGTGCGGGCAACGATCGTCATGTTGTCGGGGCCGGGGCTGGCGGCAAAGACGAAAAAGGCGGCTGCGAAGGCAAGTAAGGTCGAAAAATCCATGGAGACCCCGAACGTTATGCTTGCTCTCGGGGTTTAAGGATAAGCCCCTTTTCCCGATGTGAAAGAGCAAGCCGCACCACGGCGGCTAATTTCGCTCTCCGAGTGCCAGCCGGCATGCCAGTCCAGCGAATACGGTTGCAAGAAGATACTGAGGGAGCCTGGGAAAACGACGCCTTGCAGAGAGGCGGCCCCGGATATGGCTGCCCAGAAGGACGACCGTGCCATTCACCACGAAGCCGA
>NZ_DAISHT010000250.1:1222-2584 GCF_036822375.1 Pseudoxanthobacter sp.
ATCCGGGCCATCCCGTTGTGCCGCATCGGAGGGACTGGCGGAACGCCGCGCGCTTCCATCTCCGTGCGGATGGCATCGGCATCGCAGCCGCGATCGGCCTGAAGAACTCTCGGCGCCGGTGCCGTCGCAGGCCGGCCCGGAGACGATGGCGCTGGCAACCGGGAGACCGGCGTCGCCGGTGCGGCGGTGCATTCCGGTCGAAAGCCCGCCTCGCGGGCGGCCGGGCGCCTGCCTCGGCGCCCCCCTGCCTGAAGTGTGAGAAAGGGCGCGCGGAAGGGAGCCCCGCCCGGCCTTGCCGACGCAGGCACGCGTTATGGCGGCGCGGTTGCCGCGGTGCGGGGCCGGCCCGCCGGCGGGTCGCGCGGCGGCGCGGCCTGTCCGTTCGGTGCCGTCGCCGGCCTTGCTGTCAGCCCGGCTGCTTCAGGCCGAAGGCCGGGTGATGGATCAGTTCGCCGCGCGGCGCCGGGCCGTCGAAAGGCAGGGCCTGCACCACCTCGGGGGGACACCCGGTCACGCCCAGCCCCGGGAAGGCGCGGAAGCCGAAGCGGCTGTAATAGGCCGGGTCGCCCACCAGCGCCGCGCCGCGGCTGGTTTCCCGCAGCCGGCGCAGCGCCTCTGCCATCAGGGCCGAGCCGACGCCCTGACGATGCCTTGACGGCAGCACGACAAGCGGACCGATCAGACCCCAGCCGCCTTCATCCCCGATCCGCGCCTGCGAGGCTGCCAGATAGCCAATCACCGCGCCGTTCTCCTCTGCCACGAGCGAGAGCGTGAGCGCGCCGTCCGCGCGCAACCCTTCGACGATGCCCGCCTCAGTGCCCGAGGCCTGCGGGAGCATCCGCATCGCTTCCGTCACAAGCCGGCTGATGGCCGGACTGTCGCTCACGGTTTCATTACGGATCAGCATGCCATTACTCCCGATGCCCGCACTGCGCGGACGAAGGCCCGGCCGGCCTCCGAAGCCGGCCGGCCGTTCGCGTCGCAACCGGTTGAAAACCGCCCGGCCCGCCCTTGCAAGCACAAAGCGCGTTTAGGCGGGCCTTTTCGGCCGCTGCGCCGGCCGGCAGAGCGGCGTGACAGGGCCGGTTCCACACCGTGCCCGGACGACCGGAGCGGCCTTGTCGCCGCCGTCCGCCAACCGGCTGCCGTGGCCCTCACGCCCGGCTGAGCGCGCTGCCGGCCTCATATTCGGTGACGCGGATCCCGAAGACGTTCCTTTTCGTCTTCAGATCCGTCGTTTCGCTCATCCACGGGAAGGGATTTTCTGCCTCGCCGAACACCGGTTCCCGTCCGAGCCGGGCGCAGCGGCGGTTGGCGATGAAGTCGCATGCAGCGGTCCGGCAGCCCGGCGTTCAGCCCGAC
>NZ_DAISHT010000250.1:2684-4544 GCF_036822375.1 Pseudoxanthobacter sp.
CTGGTTGACGAGGCCCGGCGGGCTTCCGTGGCAAAGGCCGGATGACGGCTCGCCGCCACCGGTTGCGGGGGCAGCGCGGGCTCTGCCGCAGGCGGCATCCCGGCTTCCCTCTGCGCGTTGCCGGATGAGGCCGGCCGGCGAAACACCGCTTGACAACGTCCGGGGAACGCCGCTTACATTCACTGGTCCGCTGGTTCAACCAGTGTATCAGATTCTCCGGTTCAGGAGGCGACGCGCATGGCCGAGGCGCTGAAGAGCGAAGCGGTGACGGGAGCTTCTGCGGGCGACGACGGCGCCGGCACGGGTTCGCTGCCGCACGCCGGGGCGCTGGCGGAACTGCGCGGCATCCGCAGCGGCATCGTCAAGCAATCCATCAAGACGGTGATCAGCGAGAAGATCGCCGGCCTCATCGCCTCCGGCATCCTGCAGGTGGGCGATGCGCTGCCGGGCGAACGCGAGCTGGCCGCCACCCTCAATGTCAGCCGCGAGGCGGTGCGCGGGGCGATCCAGATTCTGGCGCTGCAGGGGGTGCTCGAAGTCTCCCACGGCGCGCGCACCCGCGTGCTGCGGGCCGATGTCGGCCCGGTCACCATCGGCTTCGCCATGGCGCGCGCGGTCGATGCCTACGACCTCGATTCCGTGCACTCCGCCCGCGTGCTGATCGAACGGCAGGTGGTGGCCGATGCCGCCCTTGCCATTGCCGACGACACGCTCGGCGTTCTGGAAAGCCTGCTGCAGGCCCAGCACGATGCCCTCGACGATCCGGTGCGCTTTCTGATCTCGGACCGGGAGTTCCACACCACCATCTACCGCGTTTCGCCCAACCGGCTGCTCGCCGATTTTTCCACCGATCTCTATGGCTACATGATGGAATACCGGCGCCGCGTGGTGGCCCGGCCCGGGGCCATTGCAACGAGCTATGCCGACCATGTCGCCATTGTCGCAGCCCTGCGCAGCCACGATCCGGCCCGCGCGGTCGATGCCTTCGCCGCCCACACCGGGCGGATCTATCGCACCACGCAATCGATCCTGAGCGACGCAGACAGCCGCTGAACCGCAATCGCCCCATCCGTCGCCGGCCGGCAGCCGGCGACATACGAAAAGGCAGATCGCACCCGTGCCGCCGCGGCGGCCCGTCTTCGTGCGCCTTCTGCCCTGCAGGACGCAGACCGCGCCTGCCTTGCAATACGCAGCCGGAAAACCGGCGCGCCTGAACGATAATCTTGGGAGGAATGAATGGAACGCAGGACATTCCTGAAGCTCGCCGCCGGTGCGGCCGCCGTTGCCGGCATCGGCGCGGCGGGCCTCGTGCCGGCCCTCGCCGCCGGGAAGACGATCGTCTACCTCACCCCCGGCCTCGATCTGCCGTTCTGGCGCTTCCTGTCGAAAGGCGTGGAAGCCGCCGCGAAGAAGGCAGGCTACGGCTTCCAGGTGCTGGATTCGCACAACAGCGGCCAGACCCAGTTGCAGAATGCGCAGGATGCCATCGCCCGCGGCGTCGCCGGCATCGTGCTGTCGCCCACCGATTCCTCCACCGCCCCCAGCGTGCTGACGCTGGCGAAGCGGGCAGGCATTCCGGTGGTGATCGCCGACATCGGCACCAACAGCGGCGAATATGCCTCCTTCATCATCTCCGACAACTATCGCGGCGCCCGCGATGTCGGCGAGGCCCTTGCCGCGGCGCTGAAGAAGAAGGGCTGGGAAGACGGCTCGGTCGGCATCATCGCCATCTCGCAGGCCCGCAAGAACGGTCAGGCCCGCACCAAGGGGTTCCTCGACGGCCTGAAGGCCGGCGGCTTCACCGGCAAGGAGGCCGGCCTGCAGCAGATGCAGAGCTACACCGCCGACGAGACCTTCAAG
>NZ_DAISHT010000251.1:0-4514 GCF_036822375.1 Pseudoxanthobacter sp.
GCCGCGAGCGCATTCTCAAGGTGCATGCCCGCAAGGTGCCGCTGGCGCCCGACGTGAACCTGAAGACGCTGGCGCGCGGCACCCCCGGGTTCTCCGGCGCCGATCTGATGAACCTCGTCAACGAGGCGGCGCTGATGGCGGCGCGGCGCAACAAGCGTCTCGTCACCATGGCCGATTTCGAGGATGCCAAGGACAAGGTGATGATGGGCGCGGAGCGCCGCACGCTGGTGATGACGGAGGGCGAAAAGCGCCTGACCGCCTATCACGAGGGCGGCCACGCCATCGTCGCGCTGCATGTGCCGGCCACCGACCCCGTGCACAAGGCCACCATCATTCCGCGCGGCCGGGCGCTGGGCATGGTCATGCAGTTGCCGGAGCGCGACAAGCTCTCCATGTCCTACGAGCAGATGACCTCGCGGCTGGCGATCCTGATGGGCGGCCGCGTGGCGGAAGAGCTGATCTTCGGCAAGGAGAAGGTCACCTCGGGCGCGGCCTCCGACATCGAACAGGCGACCAAGCTGGCCCGGGCGATGGTCACGCGCTGGGGCTTCTCCGATGCGCTGGGCGCGGTGGCCTACGGCGAGAACCAGGACGAGGTGTTCCTGGGCATGTCGATGGGCAAGCAGCAGAACGTGTCGGAAGAAACCGCCCGCAAGATCGATGCCGAAGTGCGGCGTCTGGTGGAAGAGGGCCATGCCGAGGCGCACCGCATCCTGACCGAGCAGGGCAGCGAGCTGGAGACGCTGGCGCAGGGCCTGCTGGAATACGAGACGCTTTCGGGCGACGAGATCCGCAACCTGCTCGCCGGCATTCCGCCGGTGCGCGACAACGGCGACGAGCCGCCGGTGCCGCGGCAGTCGGCGGTGCCCTCTGCCGGCGGTCCCAAGACGACGCCCAGGGAGGGCGGCGACGTGGGCACGGCGGCGCAGCCGCAGGCCTGAGCCTCCGGTCCGTTGGTTTTGCAAAACAGGAAAAGCCGGCCTTCGGGCCGGCTTTTTCGTGCGCCGCTGCCGTCAGCCGCGGCCAAAGCGGGTGCGATAGGCCGAGGGCGTGAGGCCGACGGCCGGCGTGAAATGGTGGCGCAGGCCGGCCGCCGTGCCGAAGCCGGTGGCTGCCGCGATGGCGTCGAGCGACAGCGCCGTCTCCTCCAGCAGGGCCCGTGCGCGGGCGATGCGCGCGGCCGTCAGCCAGCGCGCCGGCGTGGTGCCGGTGGCGGCTGCGAACCGGCGCAGGAAGGTGCGTTCGCTCATGCCGGCGGCCCCGGCGAGCGAGGCCACGGTGTGCGGCGTGGCAAGGTCGTCGGCAAGGCCGGCGATGAGGGGTGAGAGGCGGGCCGCCTCGTGCGGCACCGGCACGGCACGCTCCACGAACTGGGCCTGCCCGCCCTCGCGGTGCGGGGCGACCACGAGCCGGCGGGCCACGGTGTTGGCCGCGGCCCAGCCGAAATCGCGGCGGATGAGGTGCAGGCCAAGGTCGATGCCCGCTGCGCTGCCGGCGGAGGTCAGGATGCTGCCTTCATCGACATAGAGCACGTCCGGCACGACGGTTATGGCCGGAAAGCGGGTGGCGAGGGCCTGCGTATAGCGCCAGTGCGTGGTGGCGCGGCGGCCATCCAGCAGGCCGGCCGCGGCCAGCACGAACACGCCCGAGCAGATCGACATCAGCCGGCAGCCGCGGGCGTGGGCGGTGCGCAGGGCCGCGCACAGCGCCGGCGGAACCGCGGCCTCCACGCCGCGCCAGCCGGGCACGACCACCGTGCCGGCCTGCGCAATCAGGTCGGGGCCGCCATCGGTCATCATGCGGATGCCGCCGGTGGCCCGCAACGGGCCGTCATCCACGCCGGCCACGGCAAACCGATACCAGCCCGGCCCCATCTCCGGTCGCGGCAGGCCGAACAGTTCCACCGCGACGCCGAATTCAAAGGTGCACAGCCCGTCATAGGCAAGCGCCACCACGAGCGGGTTGGCCGGCCCGCCGCTGGCCGGCGCAGGAGCAGCGGAGGCGGCGGCAGCGGCCGCGGATGAGGGCGCAGGGCAAGACGGAGCAGAGCAAGACGGAGCAGGGAAAGACGCAGGTTGGGAGGCTGGCGCGGCGTTTGTCATGATTTCGATGATAGCTGGCATTCCTGCCACCTGCCAGCGGCGACCCGGCCGGATTAGAACCGTCGGTACAGGGGCGGCCGTCCTGTCCGCCTGTCCGCCGTGTCCGGCGGTCTGCGGCGCATTCCGCCCGTAACCGATGGAGATTGTCCGTGAGCGATGTCACGCTTTATCCCGCCGCCGCCCCCGCGGTGGCTGCGGCCCACTTCGCCGCCCGCCTGTCGTTTGAAACCGATTGCGCCGATGTTCAGGCCGCCCTTGCGGCGGGCGCACCCGATTTCGTGCTGCTGCATGCGGTCGGCTCGCCGGCGGCGTTCGCGCGGCGGCACATTCCCGGCGCCCTTCACCTGCCCCACCGCACCATCAGCGCGGAGCGCATGGCGGCGTGGCCGGCGGAAACGCTGTTCGTGGTCTATTGCGCCGGCCCGCACTGCAACGGTGCCGATCAGGCGGCGCTGAAGCTCGCCCGTCTTGGACGGCCGGCGAAGGTGATGATCGGCGGGCTTGCCGGCTGGGCGGACGAGGGCTTTGCCTTCGCCGGGGAGGAGAGCGATGCTTGAACTCCGGCCGAACTGCGAATGCTGCGACCGCGACCTGCCGCCCGCAGTGCCGGCGCTGATCTGCTCTTACGAGTGCACGTTCTGCCCGGACTGTGCCGCCGGCGTGCTGGCGCAGCGCTGTCCCAACTGCGGCGGCAATCTCGTGCCGCGCCCGGTGCGGCCGCCGCAGCACCTGCTGCGCCACCCGGCTTCCGCTGCGCGGGTGCTGAAGCCGGGCGGCTGCCCCGCCGCCTGAGGCGGGGCGGGGGCGCTCAGCGCGGGGCGATGGCCCGCACGACGGCGCCGAGGAAACGGGCGAGATCGTCCGTCACATGGTCGACATGGGGGTCGTCGCGGCCCTCGTGCTCCCAGTTCTCCCGCACCACCGCGGCGGTGTCGCGGGGCACCACCAGCACGGTCGACATGCCATGCTGGTGGGGAACCTTCAGGTTGCGCGGCAGGTCTTCGAACATCGCCGCTTCGGCCGGGCGGATGGCGCTGCGCGCCCAGAACAGGTCGTAGGCCTCAGCCTCCGGCTTGGGCAGATGGCCGGCGGCGGCGATATCGAAGATGTCGTCGAACAGCCCGTCGAGACCGAGCCGCTCGCACACCCGCTCGGCATGGCGCTGCGAGCCGTTGGTCATGATGAAGCGACGGCCCGGCAGCGCCTTCAGCGCTTCCGCCAGCCGGGGCGCGGGCGAGAGCGGCGAATGGTCGATGTCGTGGACATAGTCGAGGAAGGCTTCCGGCGGCAGCCCGTGCTCGATCATCAGGCCGCGCAGCGTGGTGCCGTAGCGGCGATAATAGTCCTTCTGCACCACCCGGGCGGCCGTGGCATCGAGCTTCAGCATATCCTGCAGAAAGGCGCCGATGCGGGCATCGATCTGGCTGAAGAGATCGCATTCCGCCGGGTAGAGCGTGTTGTCGAGATCGAAAATCCACGCCTCGACCGTGCGGAAACGGTCGAGGCGCGGGAAAACATGCGGGCTCACGGCGTGATGAGGGTCCCGGCGCCCCGTTCGGTGAACAGTTCGAGCAGCACAACGTGCGACACCTGTCCGTCGAGGATGACCACCCCTTCCACGCCGCGCTCAAGCGCTTCGATGCAGGTCTCCACCTTCGGGATCATGCCGCCGGAGATGGTGCCATCGGCGATCAGCGCGCGGGCCTGGGCGACGGAAAGCTCTTTGATCAGCTTCTTGTCGCGGTCGAGCACGCCGGGCACGTCGGTGAGGAACAGCAGGCGGCGGGCCCCGAGGGCTCCGGCGATGGCCCCGGCGAAGGTATCGGCGTTGATGTTGTAGGTGTGGCCCTTCTCGTCGGGGGCGACGGGGGCCAGAACCGGGATGATCTCGCTCTTGGCCATGATGTCGAGCACCTCGCGGCGCACGATCTTCGGCTCGCCGACGAAGCCCAGATCGACCACGGCCTCGATGTTGGAATTGGGATCGACCACGGTGCGCGTCAGCTTCGTGGCGGTCACCATGCGGCCGTCCTTGCCGCACAGCCCGACGGCGCGGCCGCCGGCGGCGTTGATGGCGGCGACGATTTCCTTGTTGATGGAACCGGCCAGCACCATCTCGACGATCTCGACGGTGGCCTCGTCCGTCACGCGCAGGCCGTCGCGGAATTCGCTCTGAATGCCGAGACGCTTCAGCATGGCTGCGATCTGCGGTCCGCCGCCGTGCACCACCACCGGGTTCAGGCCCGACTGCTTCAGCAGGGTGACGTCTTCGGCGAAGGCACGCGACAGCTCCGGCGAGACCATGGCGTGGCCGCCATATTTCACCACCACCGTCTGGTCGTCATAGCGCAGCATGAAGGGCAGCGCCTCGGCGATGATGCGCGCGCGCGACTGGAAGTCGGCGTCGGTCTC
>NZ_DAISHT010000252.1:0-1232 GCF_036822375.1 Pseudoxanthobacter sp.
GACAGTGTGCCGGCAGAGACAATTTGATCCTCCCTTTCAGCGGGCGCTGCGACCGGATGGCGGTTGCGGCGCCCGTTGCCGTTCCGGCACCCCGGCGTGCTGCGAGGGGGCCGTGGATTAAGGCGGCGCGGCCGGCTGCGTCGCCTTGACACGGGCCGGGGCTCTGCCCACCTAATTGATCGACAGACCCGGTGCGGCCGGGGCGCGTGTGCCAGTCTTCCGCGGGCATGCGGCCCGGCCGGGACAATGCGATATCCGGCCCTGCAGGTGCTTCTGCCGTCCGCTCCGGTTCTTTGCCGGCGCGGCGGCAACAAGCGGCAAATGCCAGCAGGTCCGGTCGGCACAGGCGCATTGTCCGGGCTCCTCCCCCGGGACCACTGGCGCGGTTCGTGCTTTAATTCAGGCGAATCGGCCATGGCTCAGAAAGGACGGTCCTTCATGACCACGAACGAAGACCCCCGTGCCGAACTTCCGCCGGCAGCCGCCGATGGCGGGCCGGAGGTCGTGCCGGTTCTGCCGCTGCGCGACATCGTCGTCTTCCCGCACATGATCGTGCCCCTGTTCGTGGGGCGCGAAAAGTCGATCCGCGCCCTCGAAGAGGTGATGCGCAACGACAAGCACATTCTGCTGGCGACCCAGAAGAATGCCGAGGACAACGACCCGGCCATCGAGGCCATTTATCCCATCGGCACGCTGGCGACCGTGCTGCAGCTGCTGAAGCTGCCGGATGGCACCGTGAAGGTGCTGGTGGAGGGTTCGACCCGCGCCGAGATCGAGCGCTTCCGCGACCGGGCCGACATCTACGAGGCCGAGGTGAAGCGCGTTGCCGACGTGATCGCCGACCCCGTGGAGGTGGAGGCGATGGCGCGCTCGGTGGTGGCCGAGTTCGACAACTACGTGAAGCTCAACAAAAAGGTCTCGCCGGAAGTGGTCGGCGCGGTCACCCAGATCGAGGACTATTCCAAGCTCGCCGACACGGTGGCCTCGCATCTGGCGGTCAAGATTCCCGAGAAGCAGGCGATCCTGGCGATTGCCTCGGTGGCCGAGCGCCTTGAAAAGGTGCTGGGCATGATGGAGAGCGAGATCTCCGTCCTGCAGGTGGAAAAGCGCATCCGCTCGCGCGTCAAGCGCCAGATGGAGAAGACCCAGCGCGAGTACTACCTCAACGAGCAGATGAAGGCGATCCAGAAGGAACTCGGCGACGGCGAGGACGGCCGCGACGAGGCGGCCGA
>NZ_DAISHT010000252.1:1332-4498 GCF_036822375.1 Pseudoxanthobacter sp.
AGGCGATCCAGAAGGAACTCGGCGACGGCGAGGACGGCCGCGACGAGGCGGCCGAAATGGAAGCGCGCATCCGCAAGAGCAAGCTCTCCAAGGAAGCGCGTGAAAAGGCGCTGGCCGAGGTCAAGAAGCTGCGCCAGATGTCGCCGATGTCGGCCGAAGCCACGGTCGTGCGGAACTATCTGGACTGGCTGCTGGGCATTCCGTGGGGTAAGCGCTCCAAGGTGAAGAAGGACCTGTCCTACGCCGAGGAGGTGCTGGACGCCGATCACTACGGCCTCGACAAGGTCAAGGAGCGTATCCTCGAATATCTGGCGGTCCAGAGCCGGGCGAACAAGCTGAAGGGGCCGATCCTGTGCCTCGTCGGCCCGCCGGGCGTCGGCAAGACCTCGCTGGGCAAGTCCATCGCCAAGGCCACGGGCCGCGAGTTCGTGCGCATGCCGCTCGGCGGCGTGCGGGACGAGGCGGAAATCCGCGGTCATCGCCGCACCTACATCGGCTCGATGCCCGGCAAGGTCATCCAGTCGATGCGCAAGGCGAAGAAGTCCAATCCGCTCTTCCTGCTCGACGAGATCGACAAGATGGGCATGGACTTCCGCGGCGATCCCTCGGCGGCCCTGCTGGAAGTGCTGGACCCGGAACAGAACCACGCCTTCATGGACCACTATCTGGAGGTCGAATACGACCTGTCGGACGTGATGTTCGTGACGACGGCCAACACCCTCAATATTCCCGGCCCGCTGATGGATCGCATGGAGATCATCCGCATCGCCGGTTATACGGAGGATGAAAAGGTCGAGATCGCCCGCAAGCACCTGCTGCCCAAGGCGGAGGCGGACCACGGTCTGAAGCCGGGCGAGTTCGCGGTGGATGACGCGGCGCTGCGCACCGTGATCCAGCGCTACACCCGCGAGGCCGGCGTGCGTTCGCTGGAACGCGAGCTGGCGACGCTGGCCCGCAAGGCGGTGCGCGACATCGTGGCCGGGGCTTCGCCCAAGAGCGTGACCGCGACCGGCAGCCGCAAGGCGACCCCGGTCAAGGCGGTGACGATCACCACGGCGAACCTGGAGGATTATCTGGGCGTGCCGCGCTATCGCTTCGGCGAGGCGGAGCAGGAAGATCAGGTCGGTGTCGTCACCGGTCTGGCGTGGACCGAGGTGGGCGGCGAACTGCTGACCATCGAAGGCCTGATGATGCCCGGCAAGGGCAAGATGACGGTCACGGGCAACTTGCGCGACGTGATGAAGGAATCGATCTCGGCGGCGGCCTCCTATGTCCGCTCGCGGGCGGTCGAGTTCGGCATCGAGCCGCCGCTGTTCGAGCAGCGCGACATCCACGTCCACGTTCCCGAAGGGGCAACCCCGAAGGACGGGCCTTCGGCCGGTATCGCCATGGCGACGGCCGTCATCTCGGTCATGACCGGCATTCCGGTGCGGCGTGACGTGGCGATGACGGGCGAGATCACCCTGCGCGGCCGCGTGCTGCCCATCGGCGGCCTGAAGGAGAAGCTGCTGGCGGCGCTGCGCGGCGGCATCAAGACCGTGCTGATCCCGGCCGAGAATGCCAAGGATCTGGCCGAGATCCCGGACAACGTGAAGAGCGGCATGGAGATCGTGCCGGTCGCACGGATGGACGAGGTGGTGAAGCGCGCCCTCGTCCGCGTGCCCGAGGCGATCGAGTGGCCGCATCCGGCGCCGGATGCCGGGGCGGTGCCTGCGGCGGAAGGTCAGGTCTCGCCGGTTACGGCGCACTGAGGGCGCACGGGCCGGCCGCACCGGCGGCCTTCTGCACCGGCAAATGAACGACGAAGCCGCGGAAATCTTGGGTTTCCGCGGCTTTTTCGTCTTGCGTTCGGGCCGAAATCCGCGCAAGGAAGCGCCATCGCGCCGCCGGCGGACTTGGCCGACGGGCGGTTGTCGGTCTTCAGGCCGCCCGGAACGCCCAGCCCGGGCGGAGAAAAAAACAAAGGTGATTGAATGACGAACGTCAAGGCGAACCGGTTCAGCAAGAACGAGCTGACCGCGGCGGTGGCCGAGAAGGCGGGCCTGACCAAGGCGGACGCCACCAAGGCTGTTGACGCTGCGTTCGACGCCATCGTCGAAGCTCTGGTGAATGGCGACGAAGTCCGCATCGTCGGCTTCGGCAGCTTCGCCGTGAGCCAGCGGGCCGCTTCGACCGGCCGCGACCCGCGCACCGGTGCCGCGATCCAGATCCCCGCGGCCCGCATTCCGAAGTTCAAGGCAGGCAAGCCGCTGAAGGACGCCGTGAACGGCGGCGTTTCCGACGACGAAGCGGCCTGAGGCTGGCCCTTTCCGGGGCAAGGGGTTCCGGTCCGTGCAGAAGGCCCGCACTCAGGCGACGTGAACGGGCGAACGGGGCGCTCGCCGCCTGTCCGCAGTTTGCGGCCGAAAGGGTCCGCCGGCCGGAGAGTTCGTGTCGCGACCCTCCCTGTTGCCCCGATCCGCGATGAAGAAAACCCCGGTGCGATGCGCCGGGGTTTTCTGTTTCATGGGCCCTGAACGGGTGCGGGTCCGAAAAGGGGGGCGCGCCTCAGGCCGGCGTTTCGAACAGTTCCGGGACGGGTGCCCACCGTGCCGCCGGGTGGGCGGAGATGACGGCCACCGTGGTTTCGACGAAGCCCCAGACCGCGTCGTCGTGGGCAAGGTGGTGGGTGAGCAGGCCGATCGCTGTCGGCGCGGTGCGGCGGGCGGCGATTTCTTCGCCGGCCAGCATCAGGGCCCGTTCGTCGCCGATATAGCCGCGCGTACCGCGCCATGCGATGGGGTCTAGGTGGCAATCCGCCCGGCCCGGCTCGGCTTCCCGGCCGGCGAAGGTGGAGAGCCCCGGCAGGCCGGCCTCGCGTCGCCGGGCTGCGACTTCCGGCGCGATCCGGTTCCACGGCGGCGTCAGGACGGGCAGAAAGCGGGGGCCGAACAGGGCATCGAGGCGCACGCGCCCGGTGCCGAGTTCCGCCAGAACGGTATCGGCCGGGCGGGCATCGCCCACTTCCGCCGCGCGGCTGCCGGCCGGCTGGTGGTTGGTGTGGCTCCAGCCGTGCTGCAGCACCCAGACATCTTCGGTTTCTTCCAGCCGCTCCGCGAGTGCCCGGCCGGCGCCGGCGGGAATGACGGCCAGTGCCAGCGGCGCGGCGAAGACGCGGGCAATTCCC
>NZ_DAISHT010000253.1:0-4462 GCF_036822375.1 Pseudoxanthobacter sp.
GCCGGCAAGCTGCCGGCCATGATCTATGCCGATTTCAAGACCATGGGCGGCATGACCGGCAAGGCGCTGGTGGAGAACCTGAACGGCGAGAGCGCCGAGGTCGTCACCTTCCCGGGACCGGCCGGCTCGGGCTGGGCTGAGTCCTTCAACGACGGCTTCAAGGAAGCCCTGACCGGCTCCAAGGTGAAGGTGCTGGGCGAGAAGTTCGGCGACACCGGCGTCGCCATTCAGCTCCAGCTCATTCAGGATGCGCTGCAGGCCTATCCGAACATGAACGTGATCTGGGGTTCGGCCCCGACCGCGGAAGCCGCCATCGGTGCGGTTGCCGAGGCCGGCAAGCAGGGCGAGATCAAGATCATTTCGTCCTATGAAAATCAGGCTCTGCTCGATGCCCTGAACCGCGGCGACATCATGGGCTTCGCCACTCAGTTCCCGGTTCTGGAAGGCCGCGTGGCCATGGACCAGACCGTGCGGGTGCTGGAAAAGAAGCCGGTCATGCCGTTCGTGAAGCCCATTCCCGTCATGATTTCGGAGGCGAATGCCAAGGACGTCAACATGAGCCTGGTTCTGGCTCCGGCCGACTGGAAGCCTGTCTACAGCGTGAAGCCGTAAGGCCTGGCGCTGTCCGGCCGCCGCATCCTCCCCCCTTGATGCGGCGGCCGGAGCAGCAGGAACAAGATCGCATCGCCATCAATCAGTCGAGCAGGATGCGGCGGCCCTCTCCCCCCTTGGGCGCGGCTGCATCGTGCTCCGGGAGCCCTGCCGATGTCCGTGCGCACTGCCGAACCGGATCAGAGTCCGTCGTCCGCCCCGCAGACCGGGGCCGAACTTCTCGTGATGCAGGCCATCACCAAGCGTTTCCCCGGCGTCGTCGCGCTGCAGGATGTCAGCCTCGATGTGCGGGCCGGCGAAGTGCATGTGCTGTTCGGTGAGAACGGGGCCGGCAAATCGACGCTGATCAACATCATCGCCGGCACGTTCGGGCCGGACGAGGGCACGTTCCACTTCGCCGGCACCGAGATGAAGGGTCTGACGCCCTACAAGGCGCGCGGCCTCGGCATCAGCCCGGTGTTTCAGGAATTCTCGCTGGTGCCGAGCCTGACCGTGGTGGAGAACCTGTTTCTCGGCCGCGAACTTGCCTCGCTGGGTCTGACGGATGCCCGCGCCATGCGCCGCCGGGCGACCGAACTGTTCGACGAACTGGGCTTCGGCCTCGATCCCGACCGCGAGACCGGCACACTGTCGCGTGCCCACCAGCAGATGGTGGAGATCGCCAAGGCGCTGCTCACCAATGTGCGCCTGCTCATTCTCGACGAGCCGACCGCCTCGCTGACTGAGCGCGAGACGGAGCGGCTGTTCGCGCTCATCGCGCGCCTCAAGGCGAGCGGCGTCGGCATCATCTACGTTTCCCACCGCATGCCGGAAATCCGCGCGCTGGCCGACCGCATCACGGTGCTGCGCGACGGCCGCTTCGTGAAGACGGTGCAGGCCGACAGCGTCAGCGACAACGACCTGATCGAACTCATGACCGGGCGCAAGCTCGACGTGATGTTCCCCGAGATCGAACACAAGCCCGGCGAAATCCTCGTCGATGTGGAAGCCCTGTCGGTGGCCGACGGCAGCGTGCGCGGTGTCAACCTCCACGCCTGCGCCGGCGAGATCACCGGCATTGCCGGCCTCGTCGGCTGCGGCAAGTCGGAGGTGGTGCGCGCGGTCTACGGGCTGGCGGCCATTTCCGACGGCACCATCCGCATCGGCGGCATTCCGGTGGATGCGCCGGCGCCGCGTGCCAGCCTCAGCCGCGGGGTCGCCTATTTCCCGGCCGACCGCGGCGCGGAGGGACTGGCACTGACCCGGCCGATCCGCGAAAACGCCTCGATGTCGGCGCTCGACCTGCCGTCGTTCGCCCGTTTCGGCATCCTGCGTCTGCCGGCCGAGCGCAGTGCCATCCGCGCCGCGATGGAGCGGCTCAAGCTGCGCCCGCCGGATATCGAACGCGCCGTCGGCAACCTGTCCGGCGGCAACCGCCAGAAGGTGATGCTCGGCCGCGGCCTGACGCGCGACATCCGCATCTTCCTGTTCGACGAGCCGACCGTGGGCATCGACGTCGGCGCCAAGCGCGAGGTCTACGACTTCATGAAGGCGCTGGTGGAGCAGGGCGCAGCGGTGATCGTGGTGTCGTCGGACCTGCAGGAGGTCATTCACCTCTCCAACCGGGTCTATGTGATGCATCACGGCCGTATCGCCGCGGAATTCGCCGGCGAGGACATCAGCGAACAGAATATTCTGGCGAGCTTCTTCCGCGAGGAAGAGGCGGAGAAGAACGCGGAGGCCGCACAATGAGCGCCCCCACTGTGGCCGCCGGCCGGCCGGCGACGCCCGGACTCTCGCAGCTCATGGCCCGCATCGGCCTACTGCCGGTCCTCATCGTCATCATGATCCTGCTGATGTCGATTGCCGAACCGCGGTTCTATGGCAGCGGCAATGTCGTCAACATCGTGCGCACCACGGCGCTGCTGGCGGTGGTTGCCAGCGGACAGGCGCTGGTGCTCATCATCGGCGGGTTCGACCTGTCGGTCGGGGCCATCATTGCGCTGGCCAGCGTGATCACCGCCAAGGCGATGGGCATCGCCGCGGCGCTGATGCCGGGCGAGGTGGTGGCGATCTCCATGATCGGCATCGTTGCCGGGCTTGCCTGCGGCGGCCTCGTCGGCCTCGTCAACGGGCTGTGCGTGGCCGTGCTGAAGGTGCCGGGCTTCATCGTCACCCTCGGCACCATGTCGGCCACGATGGGGCTGGCGCTGATGCTGACGAGCGGCATTCCGGTCTATGGCATGCCGGCGGAATTCGTGAAGAGCTTCGGCCGCGGGCTGTGGTTCGGCATTCCGGTCACGGTCTATGTGGCGCTCGCCATCGTGGCGCTGATGATCTTCGTCCAGCGCCGCACGCTGCTCGGCCGCTATCTCTACGCCATCGGCGGCAACACCCATGCGGCCGTCGTCTCCGGCATTTCCACGCGGCCCTATGTGATTGTCACTTATGTCATCTCCGGCGTTCTGGCGGCGGTGACGAGCCTGCTGCTGACGGCCCAGATCGGGTCCGGTCAGGCGAGCCTCGGCGGCGACCGCATGATGCTGCAGACCATTGCGGCAGCGGTGATCGGCGGCGTCAGCCTGCGCGGCGGCGTGGGGCGGCTGGAACGGGTGCTGATCAGCGCGCTGTTCCTGACCATTCTCACCAATTCCCTCAATCTCCTGCGCGTCGACAGCAAGATCCAGCTCATCATTCTGGGCCTGATCATGGTGGCGGCCGTTGCAATCGATGAAGTGAGCCTGAGGAGGCGGAACCGTGGCTGAGGCGAACAACCCGACGGCGACCGCGGTGTCGGCGCGCCCTGTCAGCCTGATGGCGCAGATCTTTCCTTTCATCCTGCCGGCGGCGCTGGTGCTGCTGCTGATCGGCTTCGGCATGGCCGACGGTCAGGTGCTGACCACCGGCAACCTGCTGAACATCCTGCAGCAGGCCAGCTATCTCGCCATCTTCTCGATGGCGCAGATGGTGGTGCTGCTCACCCGCGGCTTCGACCTGTCGCTCGGCCCGACCGTTTCCATGGTTTCGGTCGCCACCGCCCTCACCATGATGACGCTGTCGGGCGGTGCACCGGGCGGTGCGGGGCTGGAAATCGTGTTCGCCGGCATCGGCGTCGGCCTGCTGTTCGGCATCGGCGTCGGGCTCTTCAACGGTCTGACGATTGCCGGTCTCAGGGTCAATCCGTTCGTCGCAACGCTCGGCAGCTACAATATCTGCACCGGCATCGCGACCACCATTTCCGGCGGCAAGCCGGTGCAGGGGGTGCCGGCGGATTATTCGACCGGGTTCTACGGCGCCAGCCTTGCCGGCGTGCCGGTTGCCATCGTCATCGCGGTGCTGATCGCCATCGCCCTGGCATTGGTGCTGCGTTACACGGTGTTCGGCCGCGCGCTCTATATCATCGGCACCAACGCCCGGGCGGCGACGGTGGCCGGCATTGCCACCGGCCGCGTTATGGTGGCGGCCTATGTGCTGAGTTCCGTGCTCAGTGCCATCGGCGCCATGATGCTGACGGCGCGCACCGGCTCCGGCGAACCCAACCTCGGCGGCGTGCTGTCACTGCAGTCGATCGCGGCGGCGGTGGTGGGCGGCGTCAGCCTCGCCGGTGGGCGCGGCGGCGTGGGTGCCGCGGTGCTGGGCGCGCTGTTCGTGACGGTGCTCTCCAACGGCATGAACCTGACCCGCATCGACGGCTATGTGCAGATGATCGTGCTCGGCTTCATCGTTATCGCCGGCGTGGTGCTGGACCGGCTGCGTCCCTCCATCCGCTCCTGAGGTTGCTTCAATCCGCGTCTTCGCGGCAGGCGCACCGCCTTGCGGTCGCAAGCAGAGGAAGAATTTCCGTGACGACCCCCGTATTGCCGAATTCGCT
>NZ_DAISHT010000254.1:0-4447 GCF_036822375.1 Pseudoxanthobacter sp.
GCGACGAGATCGAGCAGCCCTTCCGCCTGACGCTGAACAACCTGCCGCTCGATTCGCTGTGCCGCCGGCTGGAGATCGACCTGCTCGATGCCCTCGGCCGCGAGCACCTGCCGCCGGTCATCCGCCCGAACGGCTTCTGGCTGACCTGACGCACCGGCGCAGCGACGGCCCGACAAAAGAAAAAGCCGGCGCGGTGCAGGGCACCCGCCGGCTTTTTCATGTTTTGCCGCCGGAGCGGCGCGGCCTGAAGGCCGGGCCGGATCAGCCCTCGGTGCCCTCGGCCTCGCCCTCGCCTTCCTCGTCCTCGCTGACGCGCTCCACGGAGACGACGCGGGCATCCTCGCCGGTGTTGAAAACGATCACACCCTGCGTGGCGCGGCCGGCGATGCGGATGCCGTCCACGGGCACGCGGATGAGCTGGCCGCCATCGGTCACCAGCATGAGCTGATCGCTCTCCTCCACGGGGAACGAGGCGACGAGGCGGCCGTTGCGATCGTTCACCGCCATGGCGGTGATGCCCTTGCCGCCGCGACCGGTGGTGCGGTAGCTGAACGACGAGGTGCGCTTGCCGAAGCCGCGTTCCGAGACCGTGAGGATGAACTGCTCGGCCGCGCCCATCTCGGCATAACGCTCGGTGCCGAGCTCCTCGCCGAGGTCGGCCACCAGATCGCCGCTGTCCTCGATGTCGGCCTCGCCGGCCTCCTCCGTCTCGCCGGCCACCGCGCGGCTGCGCTTCAGGTAGGCATCGCGCTCGGCCGGAGCGGCCTCGAAGTGGCGCAGGATCGACAGCGAAATGACCGTGTCGCTCTCGCCCAGCGCAATGCCGCGCACGCCGACCGAATCGCGGCCCTTGAACACGCGCACATCGGTGACGGGGAAGCGGATGCACTGGCCGGCCGCGGTGGTCAGCAGCACGTCGTCGTTCTCGGTGCACACCTGAACGTCCACGATGCCATCGCCCTCGTCGAGCTTCAT
Source organism: Pseudoxanthobacter sp. (assembly GCF_036822375.1). Classification (NCBI taxonomy): domain Bacteria; kingdom Pseudomonadati; phylum Pseudomonadota; class Alphaproteobacteria; order Hyphomicrobiales; family Segnochrobactraceae; genus Pseudoxanthobacter; species Pseudoxanthobacter sp. The sequence continues at coordinate 976 of NZ_DAISHT010000254.1, forward strand.
GGCGATCTTGCCGTTGCGGTTGACCTGCACGAAATCCGACAGCTTGTTGCGCCGCACCGTGCCGCGCCGGGTGGCGAACATCACGTCCAGCTTGTCCCAGCTCGCCTCGTCCTCCGGCAGCGGCAGGATGGAGGTGATCTGCTCGCCGGTCTCGGTGGTGAGAATGTTCACCAGCGCCTTGCCGCGCGCCTGCGGCGCCGCCAGCGGCAGGCGCCACACCTTTTCCTTGTAGACCTGCCCGCGGGAGGAGAAGAACAGCACCGGGGTGTGGGTGCTGGCCACGAACAGGCGGGTGACGAAATCCTCCTCGCGCGTCGCCATGCCGGTGCGGCCCTTGCCGCCGCGGCGCTGGGCGCGATAGGTGGCGAGCGGCACGCGCTTGACATAGCCGGCGTGGCTGACGGTGACGACCATGTCCTCGCGCTGGATCAGGTCCTCATCCTCAAGGTCCGCGCCGCCTTCCACGATCTCCGTCCTGCGGGGCGTGGCGAATTCGGTGCGGATCTCGGTCAGTTCGGTTTCCACGATCTGCAGCACCCGGGCGCGCGAGCGCAGGATGTCCAGATAATCGCGGATTTCGACCGCCAGCTTTTCCAGCTCTTCCGCGATCTCGTCGCGGCCGAGCGCGGTCAGGCGCTGCAGGCGCAGATCGAGGATGGCCCGCGCCTGTTCCTCGGAAAGCTGGTAGGTGCCGTCTTCCGCCAGCGTGTGGCGGGGATCGTCGATCAGCGCCAGCAGCGGCGCCATGTCCCGCGCCGGCCAGCGCCGCTCCATCAGCTGGGCGCGCGCCGTTGCCGGATCGGGCGCATTGCGGATGAGGCGGATGACCTCGTCGATGTTGGCAACGGCAATGGCGAGGCCGACGAGCACATGGGCGCGGTCGCGCGCCTTGCCGAGCAGATATTTGGTGCGCCGGCCGATCACTTCTTCGCGGAAGGCGATGAAGGCGGTCAGCATGTCCTTGAGGTTGAGCAGCTCCGGCTTGCCGCCGTTGAGCGCCACCATGTTGGCGCCGAACGTCGTCTGCAGCGGCGAGAAGCGGTAGAGCTGGTTCAGCACGACATCGGCCACGACATCGCGCTTCAGCTCCACGACCACGCGCATGCCCTCGCGGTCGGATTCGTCGCGCAGGTCCGAGATGCCCTCCACCCGCTTCTCGCGGACCAGATCGGCAATCTTCTCCACCATCGTCGCCTTGTTCACCTGAAAGGGGATCTCGGTGATGATGATGGCTTCGCGATCCTTGCGGATGGTCTCGACGGAGACCTTGCCGCGCATGGTGATCGAGCCGCGGCCGGTGAGATAGGCCTGCCGGATGCCCGAACGGCCGAGGATGAGACCGCCGGTGGGGAAATCCGGCCCCGGCACGATCTGCATGAGCTGCTCGATGCTCATCGCCGGATCGGCGATGAGGGCGATGCAGGCATCGATGATCTCGCCCAGATTATGCGGCGGGATATTCGTCGCCATGCCCACGGCGATGCCGCCGGCACCGTTGACGAGCAGGTTGGGGAAGCGGGCCGGCAGGACGACAGGCTCGCGTTCCGAGTTGTCGTAGTTGTCCTGAAAATCGACCGTGTCCTTGTCGAGGTCGACCGTCTGCGTCTGGGCGATCTTCTCCAGCCGCACTTCGGTATAACGCATGGCCGCGGGCGGATCGCCGTCGACCGAGCCGAAGTTGCCCTGCCCGTCGATCAGCGGCACGCGCATGGAAAACGGCTGCGCCATGCGCACCAGCGCGTCATAGACCGACTGGTCGCCGTGCGGGTGGTATTTACCGATCACGTCGCCGACGACGCGCGCCGACTTGCGATAGGGCTTGTTCCACTCGTAGCCCATTTCGTGCATCGAATAGAGGATGCGGCGATGCACGGGCTTCAGTCCGTCGCGCACGTCGGGAAGCGCGCGGCTCACGATCACGCTCATGGCGTAATCGAGATAGGAGCGGCGCATCTCGTCCGTGATCGAGATCGGGCTGATATCGGAGGGATCACCTTCCGGTGCTGGCTTGTCCGGATCGGCCAAGATCAGATTCCATCAGTCAAAGCGGGAAGTCGAGCCGGGGTTATAGCCGATAAAGCCGGCTTGGCCAACCGCCGGATGGCGGCGATGCCACCGCAGAAAGGCAAAGTGCGTCAATATTTTACGCCGCGGTTCCGATTCCCGCCGCAAGGCCGGGCGGCAACACGCCCCATTTCCGCCCTCATTGGCCGGCGCCGCCCGCCCGCCCGGTGCACCCGGGATCGCTCAGCCCCCCGCCGGGGATCGCTCAGGCCCCGCCGGGATCGCTCAGACCGCCGGGATCGCTCAGACCGCCGGGCGGGGCCGGCAGCCGGCGGCTGCGGCCCGCACCCGCCGGCCCGGCCCGGCGCGCCGCGCGGCGCGGCCGCCCTGCAGCCCCGCACCGGGGCCGGGCCGGCCAACGCGTCGCAAGGCGGCCGGCCCGCCGGCCATCGACGCCCGGCGCCGCCGCCCCTACACTCGGCTCTCAGGGGTTGCGACCGGTCCGTGCGGGGACACACAGGGAAGGGGCACACATGGCCAGCGGTGCGTTCGCCATTTCCGATCTTCTGACCGCCTTCACGACACTGTTCGTCATCGTCGATCCGCTGGCGCTGGCGCCGATCTTCCTCGTCACCACCTCGTGGGCCGCGCCGCACGAGCGCCGGCAGGTCGGCCTCAGGGCGGTGGTGATCGCCGGCGGCATCCTGATCGTGTTCTCGGTGGCCGGGTCGGCGATCCTGCGCATCCTCGGAATCTCGCTGCCGGCGTTCCGCATCGCCGGCGGGCTGCTGATGTTCTGGATCGCCTTCGAGATGGTGTTTTCCAGACGCGAGGATCGTGCCGCCGCGCCGGTCATCGAGCAGGCCGCGCGCGCCGACGAACTGCGGCGCATCGCGGTGTTTCCGCTTGCCGTGCCGCTGCTTTCCGGCCCCGGCGCCATCTCCGCCACGGTCGTGCTGGCCACGCAGTTTTCCGGGGTGGCCGGTCAGGCGCTGCTCATCGCCATCATCGTGCTGATCATGGCGATCACCTACGGCGTGTTCCGCGCCGCCGCGCCCATCGACCGGCTCGTGGGCGATACCGGCCGCGTCATCGCCACCCGCCTGCTCGGCGTGCTGCTCGCCGCCCTTGCAGTGCAGATCGTCGGCGACGGCATCCGCGCCTTCATGAAGCTGAACGGCCTCTGAGAGACGGCCCGCGGCCACGGCAGACCCGTGGACGAACATCCGGGGACGCAAGACCGGAGAGCAACGGCAGGCTGACACGCCCGCCGCTATCCGCCCCGCCCGCAGCCGGCGCCGCACACTGCGCAACGCCCGCCGCCCGGCCCGCAAACGGCCGGCGGACCAGCCGGTGCGGCACTTGCCCGACCGGCGCCCCCGGCCGAGGCCGGCCCGCGAACACCTTCGCCGCCGCCGGGCAACGCCGGGCAACGCCGGGCAACGCCGGGCAACGCCGGGCAACGCCG
>NZ_DAISHT010000255.1:0-4423 GCF_036822375.1 Pseudoxanthobacter sp.
GAGAAGGCCGAACTGCGCCCGGCGCAGCTTTCCGGCGGCCAGCAGCAGCGCGTGGCCATTGCGCGGGCACTGGCCATGCAGCCGGCCATTCTGCTGTTCGATGAGCCGACATCGGCGCTCGACCCGGAAATGATCGGGGAGGTGCTGGGGGTGATGCGTGAAATCGCCCGCAGCGGCACCACCATGGTGGTGGTCACCCACGAGATGGGCTTTGCCCGCGAAATCGCCGACCGGGTGCTGTTCATCGATGGCGGGCGGCTGGTGGCCGATGCGCCGCCGGCGGTGTTCTTCGGCGAGCAGGACCATCCCCGCATCCGGCGCTTTCTCGCGCAGGTGCTCTCGCCTCTCCATGGCGCGGCCGGGGAGGCCTAGGTCATGGTATCCGCGGTTACATTCGACTGGGCCGGGGTGCTGTCCGGTCCGCCGCTGCAGTGGCTCGTCACGGGCGTGGCGACCACGGTTGCGGTCAGCGTGGCAGGCGCCATCGGTGCCAGCGTTCTGGCGGTGGTCATCGTGGGGCTGCGCATTTCGCGCTTTCTGCCGGCAGAGGGGCTTGCGGTCGGCATCATCGCGCTGTTCCGCAATTCGCCGCTGCTGGTGCAGTTCTTCTTCTGGTATTTCGCTGCCTACAGCCTTCTGCCACAAGGCTTTCGGGACTGGGTGAACGAAGACCACGTCTGGGGCACCCTGCCGGGCGGCGTTATCATTGCCTCGCCGGAATTCATCTGTGCCGCGTGGGGGCTGGCGATCTTCGGCGCGGTCTTTCTGGCGGAGGAACTGCGCGCCGGCCTTGCGGCCGTGCCGCGCGGCCAGCGCGAGGCCGCGGAGGCGCAGGGCCTTTCCGGCGTTCAGGTACTGATTGCCGTGCTGCTGCCGCAGGGCTTCGCAAATGCCTGGCAGCCCATCGTCGGCCAGTATCTCAACATCATGAAACTCTCTTCGCTGGCCACCGCCATCGGCCTGTCCGAGATCACCTACGAGGTGCGGCAGATCGAGAGCTACAACGCTCATGCGTTCGAGGCGTTCGCCGTCGGCACGCTGCTCTATCTCAGCCTTGGTCTCATCATCGGCTTCGTGCTGACGCGGCTCGGCCCTTCGCCGGCCGGTGCGGTGCACCGCAGGCCGACCCCGCAGGATGCCGCCGACGAAGCCATCGATCCGGAAACCGCCCTTGTCGCCCGGGAGGCAGGCCATGGCTGATGCCGGCATATTTCCGGGGTTCGATTTCTCGGTCATCACCGCCAATCTGCCCTACCTGCTGTGGGGGCGGGCGGCGGACGGCGAGATCGGCGGATTGCTGCTGACGCTGGTCATGGCGGTTTCGGCAGCGGCGTTGTCCGTGGTTCTGGGGGTGGCCGGGGCCGTGCTGGCATGGCTCTTTCCGGGGCCGGTGCGCAGCGTGCTGTTCCTCTGGGCGGACTTCATCCGCGGTATTCCGCTGATTTTCGTGATCTTCTGGCTTTATTTCCTGCTTCCGGCGCTGCTGGGCGTGAATCTGCCCGATACCGTCACGGTCGTGGTGGCGCTGGCGTGGTTTACCTCCGCGGCGGTGCTCTACACCACCTTCGCCGGCCTTTCGGCGCTGCCGGCAGGCCAGAGCGAGGCCGGCATTGCCGCCGGCTTCTCGCCGTTCAGGGTGCTGGTGCTGATTCTGCTGCCGCAGGCCCTGCCCAATCTGGTGCCGTCGTTCGTGGGGGTGTTCGTTTCCCTCATCAAGGACACCTCTCTGGCGTTCATCGTCAATGTGCCGGAGCTGACGACGGTCTCCAATCAGGTCAACAACCGCACCCAGATCTATCCGGCGGAAATTTTCCTCTTCACCGGCGCGGTCTATTTCGTGCTGTGCACGGCCTTTGCGGTTCTGGCGGACTTTTTCGGCCGGTCTGCCAGCCGCACCCCTTTGCGCCGCTCCGGAGGGGCCTGAGCGGGGCGGGGCAAGGACCAAAGTCGCCCACGGTCGCGACTTCTTCTTCGCCGATCAAGAAAATCATTTCGCGGCAGATTTAAAATATAGAATATAGGATCGTTGATTGCGTTCGACTTGCTGATAGCCTGAGTTGGCCGACACAGAAAATAATTCTTCTGATCGGCTGAGAATAATCTCAATTCAGAAAGCACAGCGAGCCGGAAGGTCATGAGTATAGCTTCCAACAGTCCTTCGCCGCGCCTCAGCGTCAGCGCTGCTGCGGCCCGTAATCTGGCAACGGCCACCGTCACCGCGCTTCAGAACGCCGAGACGACGCCGCGCTGGCTGCACCGTCTGCTGCCGTGGGTGGATGTTGCCGGTGGCGTGTTCCGCGTCAACCGCCGCAAGGTCGTGGTCTCCAGACCGGGCCTCGTGAGTGTCGAGGTCGGTGCGGTGGTGGCCCCGAGCCTGACCGGCGTGCCCGCGCTGTCCGCGGTGGCGCCCGAGGCCCTTGCGGCCCTTGCTGCTGCCTTCCGGCCGCGCGTTCTTGCGGCCGGCGAGGCGCTGTTCGGCCCCGGCGAGGCGCCGGCCGCGCTCGTGGTTGTGGCCGACGGCACGGTGGAACTGACTGTGGCCGGTCCGTTCGGGTCCGATCTGCGCCAGCAGCTCATCGGCCCGGGCGGCTATTTCGGCGAGGATTCCCTGGCCGGCGACAAGCCGGTGACGGCGGCCGCCCGGGCTCTGTCGGCGGCCACCGTGCTGGTGCTGGAGGCGGCCGATGCCGCGGGCGTTGCCGGCGTGAAGGAGGCGATTGCTGCGGCCATCGCCAGCCGGGCGGCCCTTGTGGCGACCTCCAATGCCTATGGCGAGGCGCCGATCGCCCTGCTGGCCGGCCACACCGGCGAGCCGCGGCTGCCCACCACCTTCGTCGATTATGTCGACCATCCGCGCGAATATCACCTGTCCACCATCCAGACGGTGCTGCACACCCACACCCGCATCACGGACCTCTACTCCAACCAGATCGACCAGTTGCGCGAGCAGGTGCGTCTGACGGTGGAGGCGGTGAAAGAGCGCGAGGAGTGGGAGCTCATCAACAACCCGAATTTCGGCCTGCTGCACGAGGTGGCGCCCGGCTTCCGGGTGCCCACCCGCTCCGGCCCGCCGACGCCGGACGATCTCGACGAACTGCTGGCCCTGATCTGGAAGAAGCCGGCGTTCTTCCTCGCCCACCCCAGGGCGATTGCCGCCTTCGGCCGCGAGGCCACGCGCCGCGGCGTGCCGCCCGCAACCGTCACGCTGTTCGGCTCGCCGTTCATCACATGGCGCGGTGTGCCTCTGGTGCCCTCCGACAAGCTGCCGGTCACGGTCCGGGACGGTGTGGCGACCAGCTCCATCCTGCTGCTGCGCGTCGGCGAAGCGGAGCAGGGCGTGGTCGGTCTGCAGAAAGCCGGCGTGACGGGCGAGGTCGAGCCGGGCCTGTCGGTGCGCTATTCCGGCACCAGCGAGCATTCCATCGCCTCGCACCTCGTGACGCGGTATTTCTCCGCAGCCGTTCTCGTCGACGATGCCATTGCCCGCCTCGATAACGTGCTGATCGGAAACTACCATGACTACCGCTATTGATCCGGCCATCGGATCGGTTTCCGACCCGAACTACATCGCGGGCGATGCGTTCGAGACGGAGCTGATCTCCCGGCTGGCAAATGAGATCTATGCCGAAGATCACCGGGGCGCGCGCGCCCCGGCTGATCCCGCGCCGGCGCCCGATTATGGCTGGCTCGAAAAGCTCATCCCGGAAAATCTGCCGTTTCCCGGGGCAGTGCCGGCTCCTTCCGCACCGCAGGCCGTCGTCGCTGTGCCGCGCGCGGTTGCGGCGGCCGATACGCTGCGGGTGGCCGTGCCCGATCCGGCCGACGCCGCGGTGGTGACCCCGTCTCCGGGGCCGGTCGGAGCACAGAGCGCCGGCCGGCCCGCGGGTCTGGCGGGTGGCTTTGCGCCGGCCCGCCCGCCCGTGCCCGGCTGGCCGGACACCGGCGGCGGCGAGACGTTTGCCTTCGGCGAGCCGCGCTTCAGCCCGGCCGCCGGCCGGTCGCTGCCCGAGACGCCGGCGCTGCCGGCCTCGGCGGCAGCCGGGCAGGGGCTCTATTTCCTGCCGCAGGCGCAGCCCGGCCGTGTTCCGGCCAGCGTGGCGACGCCGGATCCCGCGCCGCAGCGGGAGGTCAGTTCCTTTGCCGGACAGGCCGCCGGGATCGGTCTCTCGGCCTTTGACGTGCAGGCCATCCGCCGCGATTTTCCGGCCCTGCACCAGAGTGTCAACGGCCGGCCGCTGATCTGGCTCGACAACGCCGCCACCACGCACAAGCCGCAAAGTGTCATCGACATCACCAGCACGTATTATTCGAAGCACAACTCGAATATTCATCGCGCGGCTCATACGCTGGCGGCGCGGTCGACCGATCTGTTCGAGGGCGCGCGCGACAAGCTGCGCGATTTCATCGGCGCCGGTTCGTCGAA
>NZ_DAISHT010000256.1:0-4343 GCF_036822375.1 Pseudoxanthobacter sp.
TCATCAACTCGTTCTCGAAATATTACTGCATGACCGGCTGGCGCGTCGGCTGGGCGATTCTGCCGGAGCGGCTGGTGCGTCCGGTGGAGCGAATCGCGCAGAATCTGTTCATCTCCGTGCCGGAGCTTTCGCAGCGCGCCGCGCTGGCCGCCTTCGAGGCGACCGGGGAACTGGAGGCGGTGAAGGCCGGCTATCGCCGCAACCGCGACATCCTGCTCGCCCGGCTGCCGGAAATCGGCTTTGACGAGATTCTGCCCGCCGACGGCGCGTTCTACGTCTATGCGAGCGTGCGCCGTTTCGCCAACGACTCGCTCGCCTTCGCCCGCTCGATGCTGGCCCATGCCGGCGTTGCCGCAACCCCCGGCGTCGATTTCGACCGCGCCCGCGGCCACGGCTACATCCGCTTCTCGGTGGCCGGTTCGGAACAGGAAATGCACCGCGCCATGGACAATCTGGAGCGCTGGCTCGGCCGCAACGGCTGAGCGCGGGCCGCGGGGCAGGGGCGACATTTGCGGTGCCATCCACGGCAAAATGCGGTGTTTGCCCTTGCCCTCCCGGCTTCGGGACGATAGTAACACCGCCAGTCGGAGCGTAGCGCAGCCTGGTAGCGCACCTGCATGGGGTGCAGGGGGTCGGAGGTTCAAATCCTCTCGCTCCGACCATCTTCCCCGGAAGATCTTTCCCCCTGAAAATCCGGTTCGTTCTGTCCGTCCGTTCGCGGGCGGCTTTTTCGTATGCGCGCTTTTTGTTGCTGGCGGTTCTCGTTGTGCCCGATGCCATTCGGCAGTCCGGCCGCACGATTTCCCCCTGCTGCGCGATGCAGCCCGTCCGCATGGGGCTGGCCCGATGCCGGCGACCGGGCCCGGGCGGCCGGCACCTCTCCCTCCGGCGACGATCGTCGCATCGTCCGGCAGCATCCTCTTGCCGGGGCGGCATCGTGTGTGGCGCACGCCGGTGTGGAAAACGAGCAGGGGGCTTGCGCACCCCGTTTGGAGCCCTTAGAAAGCCCGCCAGCGGGGTGACGTGGCGGAGTGGTTACGCAGCGGACTGCAAATCCGTGTACGCCGGTTCGATTCCGGCCGTCACCTCCAACCTGCCTTCGCAGGCCATGGCGGTTCGCCGCCGCACCTTGGGCCCGTAGCTCAATGGTTAGAGCCGACCGCTCATAACGGTTTGGTTGCTGGTTCGAGTCCGGCCGGGCCTACCAATCTCTTCAGCCAATCTCTTCAGAATGTCAGTCAGACGGTTCAGTTTGCAGACGGGTTCAGTTTGCAGCCGGCGGCATTTTCCGTTCGGCCGGGTCCGGGCTGGCGCGGGCGGAAGTTGCTGGCAGCCTGATCGCCCCGCCGGACGCCTGTCCGATCGATCCGGACGCATCGCAGCGCAGGTTGCCCGCGATACCGGGCTTATCGGCCGCCGATAAGCCCGTGCGCCATCGCAGAGGCCTCGAAGCAGGGCTGCACCTCGTTACCCATCCGACTTCGACGTGAAGCCGATTCCTTCAGAACGCGACCTTACTTCTTGCCTCACTTCTTGCCTCCGCTCCCGACGGCGGCGGCCAGGCGCCGGCAGAACCCGACGGCGGTGCCCCGGCACAAACGAAAAGCCCCGCGCACCGGAGGGTGGGCGGGGCTTTCTGCGCCGGAGCGGAATGCACCGCTCACCAGTTGGAAATCACGTTCTTGACGCCGTTCGCGGCACCCGCGACGCCGCCGGCGATGCTGCTGGCGATGATGCCGGCGGGGCCCCCGAAGACGCCGATCTTCCAGCTCGACTGGATGGCGGAGGCGGTCGAATCTGCGATCGTTCCGACGATATCGCCGAAGCTCATGCCGCCGTTCACGGCTTCGAGATCGGCATCGCTCAGGGTGCGGGTTTCGATTTCGGTGTTCATTGCCGTCATCCTCTCGTTCAGGGCCGATGGCCCGTCGTTTCGGTGAGAGGAGATTTAGGCCGGCCGGCTGACACCAGCCTTACAGGCGGCGAGTCTTCAGGCGGGCTGAAACCGGCCGGTGCGTGGCGCGCACCGCGCAGCCGCCCCGCAGTCCCGCCCACGGCGGCTGCGGGCCGCCGCCGCGCCGGCGGGCGGGCGGACGCGCATCCGGTCTTCACCCGGCCGCGAAACGAAAAGCCCCGCGCACCGGAGGGTGGCGGGGCTTTCTTCGTCTGCAGGGGAGGCGATCCGCAGGGGAGGCGGTCGGCGGTCTTTTCAGGTCCCGACCACGACGCGCCCGAAGCCCTCGGCGCTCTTGCTGTCGGGGATGAACGCACCGCCGACAAAGCCGCCGATACCGGCAATGACGCCACCGATGACGCCGCCAGCCGGGCCGCCGATGACGCCGCCATAGGCGCCGCCGGTCACGGCACTCATGCCGCCCAGCGCGAGGGCGTTTTTCAGCCCGCCGCCGTGGGCGGTTTCAAGGGCGGCATCGTTCAGGGCAACGGATTCGATGATGGCGGTCATTGTCGTGGTCCTCTCGCGCGGGCCGGCGGCCCGTCATTTCGGTGAGAGGCGTTCTAGGCGCGGCCGCTGACACCAGCCTGACAAGGCAGGGACGATGCCGGCGGGCGGCCCGCATCGGAACGGCTCAGGCCCCTGTCAGTTCGCGCCGGGCCGAGGAGGCGCGGAACGACGACCGCGTCACGCCGCGGGCCTTCGCCGTCTCGTCGATTGCCCGCAGCAGCCCGCGCTCCATGGAACTTCGCGGACAATGGCGGTCGGCGGCGCGCGGAAGGCATGGCGGCGTGCATCTGAAACCTGCGGGGGGCGACGGCGGCGGGCTGCGCAAATCCGCCTATCGCCGGCGGACAATGCGGCCTACCTTGCCCGCGGTCCGCGGCTCTTCATGCCCGGACGAAGGAGGAAGCCATGAAGGCCGCACGTTGGTACAAGGCGAAGGACATCCGGGTCGAGGACGTGCCGGAGCCGGCGGTTGCGCCGGGTCGGGTCAAGATCAAGGTCGCGTGGACGGGGATCTGCGGCAGCGACCTGCATGAATATGTGGCGGGGCCGATCTTCGTGCCGGTGGGTGCGCCGCATCCGCTCAGCCATGAGCAGGCGCCCATCATCATGGGCCACGAGTTTTCCGGCACGGTGACCGAAATCGGCGCCGGTGTGACGCGCGTCGCGCCCGGCGACCGCGTGGTGGTGGAGCCGATTCTGGCCTGCGGGCATTGCGCGGCCTGCCGCAGCGGCAAATACAATCTCTGCGACTCGCTCGGCTTCCACGGCCTTTCCGGCGGCGGCGGCGGCTTTGCCACCTGCACTGTGGTCGACGAGCGCATGGTCCACCGCATGCCGGAGGGACTCTCCTTCGAGCAGGGCGCGCTGGTGGAGCCCGCGGCCGTGGCGGTGCACGCGGTGCGCCTCAGCAGCCTCAAGGTGGGCGGCACGGCGGCGGTGTTCGGCGCCGGCCCGATCGGCCTGCTGATCGTGGAAGCGCTGCGCGCGGCCGGCGCGGCCGCCATCCATGTCGTGGAACTCTCCGCCCAGCGGCGTGCCAAGGCGGCCGAGCTGGGGGCGACTTCGGTGATCGACCCGTCTCAGGAAGATGCCGTGGCCCGGCTGCGCGAGCTGACCGGCGGCGGCGTGGATGTGGCCTACGAGGTCACGGGCGTGCCGGCCGTGCTGCGCCAGTGCATCGACTCCACCCACTTCGAGGGCGAGACGGTCATCGTCTCGATCTGGGAGAAGGACGCCTCGTTCCAGCCCAACACGGTGGTGCTGAAAGAGCGGGTGGTGAAGGGCATCATCGCCTACCGCGATATCTTCCCGGCCGTCATGCAGCTGATGACGCGCGGCTATTTCAGCGCCGACCGTCTGGTGACCAAGCGCATCAGGCTGGATGACATCGTGGAAGAAGGCTTCGAGGCGCTGGTGCGCGAGAAGCAGCACATCAAGATTCTGGTCGAATCCCCGGCCTGAGGAAAAAGGCGGGGGGAAGGGGATCACCCTTCCCCCCGCCAGCCCCGTTCACAGACAGTGCGGGGGAGACGGTGCCCGCAGGGCCATTCCCGACCCGTTGCGGCGTGTCCCGGCGCGCACCGCCGGGCCGGTCTGTGGGGCGCAATTTCGCCCCTGAGAATGACGGCTCCGATTCCTCCCGGTGCGCGGGCGCGGGGCTGAGACCGAGCGTTCGCCGGCCCGGCCGGGGCGCAGGCGTCTGCGCGCGGGCGTGCCTCGTGCCGCCGCGCACAGGGCGGCCGGCATTGTCCTCGCGGTGCGGCGGGCATTCCCGGCCCGGAGAGCGACTGCTGCAAACGGTCCGGCCGGTGGTGCCGCGGCCCGCGATCAGCGCTTTGCAGGCATGACGGGAGAAGCCACAGGGCAGCCGCTCTGCAGC
>NZ_DAISHT010000257.1:0-4339 GCF_036822375.1 Pseudoxanthobacter sp.
GAGCGGCACCGAGCCGACATAGCGCGATTGCAGGTTGCGGATGGCGGCATGGGCGGCGAAACCGGCCATGGAAACCGTGCCGGCGGCCACCGAGCGGCCCAGCTTGGAGCGGGCGCCGGCCTCCTGCGCATAATAGTGGTAGTGGGCGATGGTGCGCTCGATCGGGTCGCGCAGCCAGATCCAGTACTGGCCCGGATCGGGTTCGATTTCCGCGAGGTCGGCCACCGAGAAGTGGCCGTGGATCACGAGCACGCCCTCGCCGGCCAGCGCGGCAACGGCGGCGCGGTCGAGCGTGGCACCGGCCTCGCGGATGCGGGGATGGGTGCGGGGATGCTCGCGGCCATAGGCAAAAGCCACGCGGTCGCCGTAGGCATTGAGCAGCACCTCGGCAAAGGTGGTGCCGCCGGTCTGCGGGGCGTGGATCGAGAAGATCGGGCGATGGTTGGTCATCGGAACTGTCACGAACCAGATCGGGTTGGAATCGCCGGCCGGCGGACGAACCCGTTTACCGGCTGGAAAGGCTACTCTCGCGCGAGAGGGTGAATCCTCCCTTTCCAAACCGCCCCGAAACGGCGCGCAGGCCGCGTCGTCCCCGTCAGAGGGTGAAATCCGGGGGCGGTGTGTCTTCTTTGTGCGCAAAAGGGCCGCCGGCGTTGATCTCGTCGCACATCGCGGCGACGGCCGGCCGCTCGCGGCTCAGAAAATCGGCCACGGCATCGCGCAGGCCGCGGTGGGCGATGAAGTGGGCCGAGCGGGTGAGAACGGCGCGATAGCCGCGCGCCGCCTTGTGCTCGCCCTGCGCCCCGGCTTCCACCCGCGCAAGCCCGCGGGCGAGGGCGAATTCCACCGCCTGATGGTAGCAGACCTCGAAATGCAGGAACGGGCGGTCCTCGATGGCGCCCCAGTAGCGGCCGAAGAGCGTGTCGGAGCCGATGAAGTTCAGCGCTCCGGCAATCGGCCGGCCGCCGTCCAGCGCCATGACCAGCAGAATGCGCTCCGCCATCCGCTCGCCGATCAGCGAGAAGAAGCGGCGGTTCAGATAGGGCGTGCCCCATTTGCGGCTGCCGGTATCCCGATAGAACCCGTAGAAGGCGTCCCAGTCGGCTTCGGTGATGTCGCGGCCCGTCCGCCAGACGATCTGAAGCCCGCCGGCCGCCGCCTCGCGCCGCTCGCGCTTCACCTGCTTGCGCTTGCGGGAGGCGAGCGCGGCGAGAAAACCCTCGAAGCTGCCATAGCCTGCGTCCTGCCAGTGATACTGGATATCGAACCGCGGCAGGAAGCCGGCCGCCTCAAGGGCGGCCATGTCGCTCTCGCCGGCAAAGGTGACATGGGCGGAGGAGGCGCCGAGGGCGTGCGTTGCCGCCGGCAGGGCGTTGGCCAGCGCCTGCCGGGCCGCCGCGTCGCGGGCGAGCAGGCGGGGCCCTGCGGCAGGCGTGAAGGGAACCGCGATCTGCAGCTTGGGATAATATGACCCGCCGGCCCGCTCGAAGGCCTCCGCCCACGACCAGTCGAACACATATTCGCCGCGCGAATGGCTCTTCAGATAGGCCGGCACGGCGGCGGCCGGCGCATCGTCGGTGCCGCCTGCCAGCAGGTGGTGCGGTGCCCAGCCGGTCTTCGGCGAAACCGTGCCCGAGGCCTCCAGCGCCTCAAGAAAAGCGTGACAGACGAAGGGGTTGAACGGCTGCGGCGGGCAGCCTTCCGCCTCCAGCCGCCCGCCGGGATGCATCCGCCAGCCGGGGTTTGCAAGCCGGTCCCACACCGCCGGCGCAATGGCGGCGAGCGAACGGGCAACGCGGATCGGGAAACCGTCATCGGCAGGGGTGGCGGGCATGGATCGGAACCGGAGGCGATTGGCAGGGCAGCCGGGTGGAGCGGGGCAGCCATATGGGGCAGGGCAGCCGCGCGATCGCCAGCTTGCACCCGCCCGGCGCCGGCGCCAAGAGCGGACATGTTGTGGCCGGCACGCGCGGCCGGCAAGTGTAGTCGCCAAGTGGAGCCGGCAAGTGGAGCGGGCAAGCGGAGCCGGCATGTTTGGCCGGCATGTTTGGCCGGCACGCGCGGCCGGATTGCGCTTGTTCCGCCCACCGCCCACCGCCCACCGCCCACCGCCCGCCGGCCGGGGTGGCAGGGCGGGCCGGCAAGCGGTGGGGCGCACCGGATGGCGATCAATTTCATGGGATTTTATATCGGCCACGCCGGCCGGCGGGCGGTGCAGCCGCCGCAGCGCCAGCCCGGCGGCGAATGTGCGGGAAGCGGTTGCGCAAGGGGCAAGAAAGAGATAAAGATATCTTTATATCGCGCTGATCGTATCCGGCCGCCGGATACGGCCGGCCTTTTCGTCCCGCCCTGTCGCCTGAGCCAGACTGATGCAAGAGCCTGTCCATCGCGTTGCCCTCGATGCGCTTGTCGCGGCCCTGAAGGCGGCCGGCGAGCCGACGCGGCTGCGCATTCTGGCGCTGCTGGCGGAGGGCGACCTCTCGGTGAAGGATCTGACCACCATTCTGGGGCAGAGTCAGCCGCGCATCTCCCGCCATCTCAAACTGCTGGTCGAGGCCGATCTGGTCCACCGTTTTCCCGAAGGGGCGTGGGCCTATTACCGTCTTGCCGACGGCATGCGCAGCGGCGGCTATGCCGAGGGCCTGCTTGGCGCGCTGGACGAGGCCGACCCGCTGGTGCGCCGCGACCGCGAACGCCGCGAGGCGGTGCGCCGGGCCCATGCGGAGGCGGCGGCGGCCTATTTTGCCGACAACGCCGCCGGCTGGAGCGAACTGCGCCGGCTGCATGTGAGCGAGGCGGCGGTCGAGCAGGCGCTGCGCGAGGTGGTGGGGCCGGGGCGCTTCGGCGCCATGCTGGATATCGGCACCGGCACCGGCCGCATGCTGGAGCTGTTCGGCGATCTTTATGCGCAGGCCATCGGCATCGACCAGAGCCAGCCGATGCTGGCGGTGGCCCGGGCCAATCTGGAGGCGGCGGGCGAGGGCGGCGGCCGCGACGTGCAGGTGCGCCATGGCGATGTGCATGCCATTGCGCTGCCGCCGGCGAGCTTCGATCTCGTGACCATTCATCAGGTGCTGCACTTCCTGGACGATCCGCACCGTGCGGTGCGCGAGGCGGCGCGGATGCTGCGGCCCGGCGGGCGCCTGCTGATCGTGGACTTCGCCCCCCACGGGCTGGAATTCCTGCGCTCCCACCATGCCCACCGCCGCCTCGGCTTCGACCATGCCACGGTCGAGGGCTGGATTCACGATGCCGGGCTTGAGCCCGTCGTCACCCGCGACCTCGCCCCGCAGGGCGACGAGGGGCGGGACGAGAAGCTGACGGTCACGATCTGGCTGGCGCGCGATCCGCGCCTTCTGGTGGCGGCCGGTTCTGAGGCGGCTGCCCGCCCGGCCTGAGGGCGGCGGGCCGGCAGCGCTGATTGCCACGACTGGAGACGGTTTCATGAGCGAAAAGACGCCGAACGGGCGCACCCGCCTCAGCCGGGTGGAAGGCGAGGCACCGATCGAGGTGTCGTTCGAGTTCTTCCCCCCGAAGACGGACGAGATGGAAAAGACGCTGTGGACGGCGATCCAGCGCCTTGCGCCGCTGGGGCCGAGCTTCGTTTCCGTCACCTACGGGGCCGGCGGCTCCACCCGCGAGCGCACCCACGCCACGGTGGCCCGCATCGTGCGCGAAACCGCGCTGAAGCCGGCTGCGCACCTGACCTGCGTGGCCGCCAGCCGCGACGAGGTGGATGACGTGGTGCGCAGCTATCGCGACGCCGGCGTCGGCCACATCGTGGCGCTGCGCGGCGATCCGCCGGAAGGCCCGGGGGCGCCCTACCATCCCCATCCGCAGGGCTATCAGAGCACCGACGCGCTGGTGGCCGGCATCCGCGCCATCGGCGATTTCGAGGTGTCGGTCTCTGCCTATCCCGAGCGCCACCCGGCCAGCCCGGACTGGCAGACCGAGATCGACATCCTGAAGCGCAAGGTCGATGCCGGCGCCACGCGGGCCATCACCCAGTTCTTCTTTGAAAACGACCTCTACGATGCCTATGTGGAGCGGGTTCGTGCGGCGGGCATCGACATTCCCGTCGTGCCGGGCATCCTGCCGGTTCTGGGGCTGACGCAGGTGACGCGGTTTGCCGAGCGCACGGGAGCCTCGGTGCCGGCCTGGCTGGCGCGGCGTTTCGAGGGACTGGACGACGACGCGGTGACGCGCCAGCTCGTCTCTGCCGCCGTGGCGGCCGAGCAGGTGCTGGATCTCGTCGACCGCGGCGTGACCGACTTTCACTTCTACACCCTGAACCGGGCCGATCTCGTTTATGCCATCTGCCACCTTCTGGGCCTGCGCC
>NZ_DAISHT010000258.1:0-4300 GCF_036822375.1 Pseudoxanthobacter sp.
TGCTGACAGCGGCGGCCATCGGCTCGCTCATCAAGCGCAATGCCTCCATTTCCGGGGCGGAAGTCGGCTGTCAGGGCGAGGTCGGCTCGGCCGCCTCCATGGCGGCGGCGGGCCTTGCCGCCGCCCTCGGCGCCACCCCGGCGCAGATCGAGAATGCCGCCGAGATCGCCATGGAACACCATCTGGGGCTGACCTGCGACCCTGTCGGCGGGTTGGTTCAGATCCCATGTATTGAGCGCAACGCGTTCGGCGCCAACAAGGCCATCGCGGCGGCCTCCCTCGCGCTCAGGGGCGACGGCACCCACCGCGTCAGCCTCGACGCCGTCATCGAAACCATGCGTCAGACCGGACAGGACATGCAGTCCAAATACAAGGAAACCTCGCAAGGGGGCCTTGCGGTCAACGTCACCGAATGCTGAGGATTTGATCCATGACCGTGCATGCTGCCGCCCCGAAGGGTGACGATCTGGCCGTGTTCGATGCGATTGACGCCGAACTCCGGCGCCAGCAGAACCAGATTGAGCTGATTGCTTCCGAGAACATCGTTTCCGAAGCCGTGCTGCGCGCGCAGGGCTCGGTGTTCACCAACAAATATGCCGAAGGCTATCCGGGCCGGCGCTATTATGGCGGCTGCGAACAGGCCGACGTGGTGGAGCAGATCGCCATCGACCGGGCAAAAGCGATGTTCGGCTGCGGCTTTGCCAACGTGCAGCCGCACTCCGGCGCGCAGGCCAACACCGCCGTGCTGATGGCGCTGCTGAAGCCCGGCGACACCATTCTCGGCATGTCGCTGGCGGCCGGCGGCCACCTCACCCACGGTGCCGCGCCGACGCTCTCCGGCAAATGGTTCAACGCCGTTTCCTATGGGGTGCGCCGCGAAGACGGCCTGATCGATTATGACGAGGTTGAACGCCTCGCCCGCGAGCACCAGCCGAAACTGATCATCTGCGGCGGCTCGTCCTATCCGCGCATCATCGACTTCGCCCGCTTCCGCGCCATCGCCGATGCGGTCGGCGCCTGCCTCATGGCCGATGTGGCCCACTTTGCCGGCCTCATCGTCGGCGGGGTCTATCCGTCGGCCTTTCCCCATGCCCATGTGGTAACCACCACCACCCACAAGACGCTGCGCGGCCCGCGCGGCGGCCTGATCCTGACCAATGACGAGGCGCTGGCGAAGAAGTTCAACTCCGCCGTATTCCCCGGCATTCAGGGCGGCCCGCTGATGCACGTCATCGCCGCCAAGGCCGTCGCCTTCGGCGAGGCGCTGGCGCCCTCGTTCGGGGTCTATGCGCGGCAGGTTGCCGGCAACGCGGTGGCGCTGGCCGGCCGCCTGCAGGCGCAGGGCGCGGCCATCGTCACCGGCGGCACCGACAGCCACATCGTGCTGGTCGATCTGCGCCCGCTCGGCGTCACCGGCAAGGCGGCGGAGACGGCGCTGGAGGCCGCCGGCCTGACCTGCAACAAGAACGGCATCCCGTTCGACCCGGAAAAGCCGGCCATCACCTCCGGCATCCGCCTCGGCACCTCGGCCGGCACCACCCGCGGCTTCGGCACCGCAGAATTCGAGACGGTGGCCGACCTCATCATCCGCGTCCTGAAGAGCCTTGCCGGCGATGACGAGGCCGCCCGCGCCGCCGTTGCGGCCGCCGTGCGCGCCGAGGTGGAGGCGCTGACCGCGCGCTTCCCCATCTACGCCTGACGGCACCGCCGGCCCGGAGCCGCTGCCCGGGCCGGCGGGCGGCCCTGCAACGCAGCCGCAGGCGTGCGCGGCGACGTCGCAAAATAGCAAAAGTGTGTCGCAGATACGAAAGTCGACTCTGCGAAAGGCTGCAATTCTTCTCATTACAAGGCCGGAAAAAAACACGGCCCGATCAACACCTTCCCAGAATTGCAGCGCGTTTCCGGCAGCGCCTTTTGCCCGAGGGGTCCCGATGCTGTCCAACCCGAAGACCGAACTCGCCGCCCTCGTGGAGCGTCGCCAGCCCGGCTACAGCCTTGAGGCGCCGTTCTATGTCAGCCCCGATGTGTTTCAGGCCGATCTGGACCTGATCTTCGGCCGCCACTGGATCTTTGTCGGCGTCGAGCCGGACGTGCCGGAACCCGGCGATGCCGTGGTGGTGGATATCGGCCGGAACTCCGTCGTCATCGTGCGCGGCGACGATAACGAGGTGCGGGCCTTCCACAATGTCTGCCGCCACCGCGGCGCCCGGCTGGTGCTGGAAGAAAAGACCACGGTCGGCAACCTGGTGTGCCGCTATCACTCGTGGACCTACGATCTGGAAGGCAACCTCATCCATGCCCCGCACATGGGCGAGAGCTTCAAGCCCTCCTGCCACGGGCTGAAGCCGGTGCATCTGAAGTCGCTGGAAGGGCTGCTGTTCATCTGCCTCGCCGATGAGCCGCCGGCCGATTTCGACGATATGGCAAAGGTCATGGCGCCCTATATCGCGCCCCATCGCCTGCGCGACACCAAGATTGCCTATCAGGCCGACCTGATCGAGCCCGGCAACTGGAAGCTGACGATGGAGAACAACCGGGAGTGCTATCACTGCGCCCCGAACCATCCCGAGCTGACGGTGCCGCTGTTCGCCTACGGCTTCGGCTACGCGCCCGACGAAATGGCGCCGGAAGAGATCGAAGCGGCCAAAGCCCACGACCGCGCGACCGAGGAGAAGCACCGCCAGTGGGAGGCCTGCGGCCTGCCGTCCGCCCTCGTCGAGCACCTCGACGACCGCGTCACCGGCTTCCGCACCATGCGCCTGATGCTGGACGGGGCGGGCGAATCCCACACCATGGACACCACGGTCGCCTGCCGGAAGCTGCTGGGCGACATCACCGACAAGGCCATCGGCGGTCTGCACTTCTGGACGCAGCCGAACTCCTGGCATCACTTCATGTCGGATCACATCGTCACCTTCTCCGCGATCCCCCTCGACGAGGGCCGCACGCTGGTGCGCACCAAGTGGCTGGTGCACAAGGATGCGGTCGAAGGCGTCGATTACGATCTGGAAAACCTGACGAGCGTCTGGAAGGTGACCAACCAGCAGGACAGCGATCTCGTCGGCTATTGCCAGCAGGGCGCCCAGAGCCCGGCCTATGCGCCCGGCCCCTATTCGCCCTACACCGAAGGCCTCGTGGAAGCGTTCTGCAACTGGTATATCGGCCGCCTCAGGGCCGGGCTGGAGGGCTGAGGCATGGCCGATACGGCACGCGAGGCGGGCCTTGACCCCGCGGCCCGGCTGATCGGCGCGGACGTGCCGGCGTGGAACGGCGACGAGGACGATACCCTCGTCTGCCGCGCGGTGCGCAGCGAGACGGCGGACGTGAAGACGTTCGTGTTCTCCGCACCGTCGCCGCGCCGGTTCGGCTTCCTGCCCGGCCAGTTCGTCACCTTCGAACTCGCCGTTGGCGGTGAAACGCTGTTCCGCTCCTACACGATCGCCTCGCCTCCCACCCGCCCCTTCACGCTGGAAGTGACGGTGAAGCGCGTGCCGGGCGGCCCGGTTTCCAACTGGCTGCACGACAATCTGGCCCCGGGCATGAGCCTGAAGGCGGCGCTGCCGATGGGCGAGTTCACCTGCGCCACCGCGCCGGCGCCGGCATATCTTTTCCTGTCGGGCGGCTCCGGCATCACGCCGCTGATGTCGATGACGCGCACGCTGACCGATCTTGGCGAGGGCCGCGATATCGTGTTCGTGCATGCCGCACGATCGCCGGCGGACATCATCTTCCGCGACGAACTCGCCACCATGGCGCGGCGCAATGCCGGCCTGCGGGTGGCGGCGGTCTGCGAGGCCGACAGCCCGTTCGAGCAGTGGGGCGGCCATCGCGGCCGGCTCTCGCCGGCGATGCTGGCGGCTATCGCGCCGGATTTCGCCGCCCGCGAGGTGTTCGTCTGCGGCCCGGCGCCGTTCATGGCGGCGGTGCGGGCAATGCTGACAGAGATGGGCCACGACCCGGCACGCTATCACGAAGAGAGCTTCACCTTCGAAGACCTGCCCGAAGCCGTGCAGGCCGGGGTGACCGGCGCCGAAGCGGACCTTGATGCCGCCCCCGCGGTGCCGGTTTACCGGGTGGAATTCTCCCGCACCCGCCGGTCGATCGAGTGCCCGGCCGACATTCCGATCCTTGAGGCCGCGCGCCGCGCCGGGCTTCGCCTGCCGTCTTCGTGCGCCAAGGGCGTGTGCGGAACCTGCAAGTCGAAGATCACCTCCGGCACCTTCGTGCAGGCGCAGACCGGCGGCATCCGCCCGCGCGAGGTGGCCATGGGCATGGCGCTGCTCTGTTCGGCAAAGGCCAC
>NZ_DAISHT010000259.1:0-4292 GCF_036822375.1 Pseudoxanthobacter sp.
GAGCATTTCGGGCCGCCACGGCATGCCCTTTTAGCCGGGCGGTCCACGAAGACGGGGCGGCTTCTATCACCCCTTCGGCCAAATGGCAATTTGGCCGGGCAAAGAATCCGCCCCGGCGGCCGCCGCTCAGTCGCGCAGCAGCTCGTTGATGGAGGTCTTGGAGCGGGTGCGCTCGTCGACGCGCTTGACGATGACCGCGCAGGACAGCGCCGGGCCGGGGGTGCCGTCCGGCAGCGGCTTGCCGGGCAGGGTGCCGGGCACGACCACCGAATAGGGCGGCACGCGGCCGACGAACACTTCGCCGGTCTCGCGGTCGACGATCTTGGTGGAGGCCCCGAGGAACACGCCCATGGACAGCACCGCGCCGCGGCCCACCACCACGCCCTCGGCCACCTCGGAGCGCGCGCCGATGAAGCAGTCGTCCTCGATGATCACCGGGCCGGCCTGCAGCGGCTCCAGCACGCCGCCGATGCCGACGCCGCCGGAGATGTGGCAGTTGCGGCCGATCTGGGCGCACGAACCGATGGTCACCCAGGTATCCACCATCGTGCCCTCGGCCACATAGGCGCCGAGATTGACGAACGACGGCATCAGCACCACGCCCGGCGCGATATAGGCGGAGCGCCGCACGATGGCGCCCGGCACGGCGCGGAAGCCGGCCTGCGTGAACGCCTTGGCGCCCCAGCCGTCGAACTTGGAGGGCACCTTGTCCCACCACACCGCCTGCCCCGGGCCGCCGGGAATGACGGCCATCGGATTGAGGCGGAACGACAGCAGCACCGCCTTTTTGACCCACTGATGCACGGTCCAGCCGCTGTCGTCCTGCGAGGCGACGCGCACGGCGCCGTCGTCCAGAAGCGCAAGGGTGGTCTCCACGGCATCGCGCACCGGCCCGCGGGTGGCGGCGTCGATGGCGGCGCGGTCCTCCCATGCGGCCTCGATCGCGGCGGAAAGTTCGGCGGTGTCGATGGCGGTCATATCGGCAAAGATCCTGCTTGGTGGCGCCCGGGAGGCGCTCCGGTCATCCGGGTGCGGCGGGGCCGCGAGGGGAACGGCGCGCGCCGGGGAAATTTGCGCGCGACGATATCGGCCCGTGCCCCCCTGTCAACCGCTGCCGGCCGGGCCGCCGCTTTTCGCCGCCGGCCTGTGCCGGCGCGCCGCAACCCTTGCGCCGTGACCCGTCCTCGTGCACGGAAGGGGTCCGTCCTCCCCCAACGGCATCGGAACCCTGCCATGTCGCAGCCGGATATGGTCGCCGCCTCCGCCGCCGGACAGTGGCCGGGCCGCAGGGCGGTCGTTGCGTGGGTGCTGTTCGACTGCGCCACCCAGCCGTTCTTCTCGCTGGTGATGACCTTCGTCATTCCGGCCTATTTCGCCACCGCCGTCGTGGGCGACGGGGTGCGCGGGCAGGCCCTGTGGGGCTATGCGACCAGCGTTGCCGGCGTGCTGCTGGCGCTGGGCGCACCCGTTCTCGGCGCACTGGCCGATGCCGGCGGCCGGCTGAAGCCGTGGATCGCGCTGACCTCGCTGCCCCTCGTCGCCGGCAGCGCCATGCTGTGGTTCGCCGCCCCCGGTGCGCCCCATGCGGTTGCCATCGCCCTTGCCGGCTATGTGCTGGGCACGCTCGGGGCGGAATTCGCCACCGTCTTCAACAATGCCATGCTGCCGTCGATGGTGCCGCCGGAGCGGATCGGCCGGCTTTCCGGCGCCGGCTGGGCGGCGGGCTATGCGGTTGGGGTGGCGGTGGTTCTGGCCTGCTTCGCGCTCTTCATCGCCTCGCCGGAAACCGGACGCACGCTGATCGGCATCCGCCCGCTGTTCGGCCTCGATCCGGCCCTGCACGAGGGCGAGCGGCTGACCGGCCCGCTTTCGGCGGTCTGGTATCTGGTGGTGGTGGCGCCGCTGTTCCTGTTCGTGCCGGAGCGCCGGGCCCCGGCCGGGGCCGTGCGCGGCCGCGCCGCGGCCGGACTGAAGCGGCTCGCCGCCGCCCTCGCCCTGCTGCCGCGCGAGAAGGCGATGGCCCGCTTTCTTCTGGCTCAGATGCTCTACAGCGACGGCCTGATCGCGCTTTTTGCGCTCGGCACGCTCTATGGTGCGGGCCAGTTCGGCTGGGGCGATACGGAACTCGGCATTTTCGGCCTCTCCCTCAGCGTGTTCGCCGCCCTTGGCGCGGTGGCCGGCGGCCGGCTGGACGACCGCTTCGGGCCGAAGCCGGTGATCGCCGGCACGCTGGCGGTGCTGATCGTGGCCGCCTTCATTCTTGTTTCGGTCGGCCGCACGCACATCCTGTTCGTTGTGGCCGCCGCCCCGCCCCTGCCCGGCCAGGGCCTGTTCGCCAGCCTGCCGGAGCGCGTGTTCATGGCGGTGGCCATCGTCATCGGCCTTGCCGTCGGCCCGCTGCAATCGGCCTCGCGCACGCTGCTGGTGGCGCTGGCGCCGCCGAAGGAGATCGCCGCCTTCTTCGGCCTCTATGCCTTCACCGGCAAGCTGACGAGCTTTGCCGCACCGCTGGCGGTGGCGGTCGTGACCAGCCTCACCGCCAGCCAGCAGGCCGGTTTCGCCGCCGTTCCGCTGTTCTTTGCTGCCGGCCTCTGGCTCATGGCCGGCGTGCCGGCGCGCGGAAACGGCGGAAACGCTTGACTCAGCACCCCGCCCGCCCTTAAAAACCGCCCCATCTTCGATCGTGTCGAGGACCGCCCCCGCGCCGACCGGGCCCCGAGAGCCCGGAGGTCAACGCCCGCCAGCGATATTCGCCCGCGGGCGCGATTTGCGTTGCGCGGTGGTTTTCGGCCGGAACTGTTTCGGGAACGCGCATGTTCGAGAGCCTTTCGGACCGCCTGAGCGGCATCTTCGATGCCCTGACGCGCCGTGGCGCCCTCAGCGAGAGCGACGTGGACGCGGCGCTGCGCGAGGTTCGCCGCGCGCTGCTCGAAGCGGACGTGGCGCTGGACGTGGTGCGCTCGTTCACCGACAAGGTGCGTTCCCGCGCCATCGGCGCGGAGGTGGTGAAGTCCGTCACCCCCGGGCAGATGGTGGTCAAGATCGTCCACGACCAGCTCGTGGAAATGCTGGGCTCCGATGCCCAGCCGATCGACCTCAACGCCGCTCCGCCGTTCGCCATCATGATGGTCGGCCTGCAGGGCTCGGGCAAGACCACCACCACCGCCAAGATCGCCCGCCGCCTGACCCTGCGCGACAAGCGCAAGGTGCTGATGGCCTCGCTCGATACCCGCCGCCCGGCGGCGCAGGAGCAGCTGCGCGTGCTGGGCGAGCAGAACGCCATCGACACCCTGCCCGTCATCGCCGGCCAGTCGCCGACCCAGATCGCCGAGCGCGCCATGATGGCCGCCCGCCTCGGCGGTTATGACGTGGTGATGCTGGATACCGCCGGCCGCCTGCATATCGACGAGCCGCTGATGCACGAGATGGCGGAGATCCGCCGCATCTCGTCGCCGCACGAAGTGCTGCTCGTCGCCGACAGCCTGACCGGTCAGGATGCGGTGACGGTGGCGCGCGCCTTCGACGAGCGCGTCGGCATCACCGGCATCGTGCTGACGCGCGCCGACGGCGACGGCCGCGGCGGTGCGGCGCTGTCCATGCGCGCCGTCACCGGCAAGCCGATCAAGCTCATCGGCACGGGCGAAAAATCCGACGCGCTGGAGGATTTCGATCCCTCGCGCATCGCCGGCCGCATCCTGGGCATGGGCGATATCGTCAGCCTGGTGGAAAAGGCGGCGCAGACGGTCGATGCCGACAAGGCCGCCAAAATCGCCGGCAAGCTGGCCAAGGGCGAATTCGACCTCGACGATCTGGCCGAACAGCTCGGCCAGATGCTGAAGCTCGGCGGCATGTCCGGCATCATGGGCATGATGCCCGGCATCGCCAAGATGAAGAACCAGATCGCCGCCTCCGGGTTCGACGACCGCATGATCCGGCGCCAGATCGCCATCGTGTACTCGATGACGCCGGACGAGCGCCGCAAGCCCGACATCCTGAAGGCCAGCCGCAAGAAGCGCATCGCCGCCGGTTCCGGCACCCGCGTGGAAGAAGTGAACAAGCTTCTGAAGATGCACCGCGGCATGGCCGACATGATGAAGCTGATGGGCAAGAAGAAGGGCGGCCTGCTCGGCGGCCTCGGCAGCCTGATGGGCGGCGGACCGAAGATGGATCCGGCCGCGCTTGAGGAAATGGCCCGCAGCATGGGCAAGGGCGGGCTGCCCGGCGGCCTTCCCGGTGGCCTGCCCGGCCTGCCGAAGGGGCTTGCAGGCGGTCTGCCGGGTGGTCTGCCGGGT
>NZ_DAISHT010000260.1:0-4255 GCF_036822375.1 Pseudoxanthobacter sp.
AAAGTTCCGGCCCGGCCGGGGCGGCTGGGCCTCCGGGCCGGGTCTGTCAGTGTTCTGGTCTGCCAGTGTCTGGTCTGTCAGGCAGGCACCCGCCGGCGGGCGACCGGCAGGCAGACCCGTGGGTCGCAGGACGCCCGGGGCCTCACGTAATGCGTCCGCGGGCCTTTGCCAACCTCGCCGGCCGGCGGAGCACGCGGCGGCCGCGCTGTTTTTGCCGCGCACTCAGTTGAATGAAGGGGCAACCGGCGGTAAACGGAAGCCGCAGCGTGCCGCCGGCCGCAAAAAGGCCGGGCTGCCGCCGGACATAAGGTCATCCGAGAATCGCAAGGTCATCCGCAGAGTCGCACCGGTCGTGGCAGCCCCTGCCCCGCCCGGCCAGAACCGAGGCCGCGACACCGGCACTCCCTGCGGCGGGATGACAGGGAAATGCTGCCGCGCCACGGCCGGCACAGGGCGTTACCGGCCGGGGACCGGGCGCGAGGGAGTCTCAGGCACATGAGCGTGACAAACATCATGACGCGGGTCAGCGTGCCCGACGTGATGGCCCGCAAAGGGGCCGAGCCGGTGGTGGTGCTGACGGCCTACACCGCGCCGATGGCCGGCATGCTCGATCCCCATGTCGATATTCTTCTCGTCGGCGACAGCCTGGGCATGGTCGTCTACGGCCTGCAGAGCACGCTGGCCGTGACGACCGACATGATGATCGCCCACGGTGCGGCCGTGGTGCGCGGCTCGTCCCGCGCCATGGTGGTGATCGACCTTGCCTTCGGCACCTATCAGGAAAGCCCGGAGCAGGCCTTCCGCACCGCTGCGCGCGTGATGGCGGAAACCGGCTGCACCGCGGTGAAGCTGGAAGGCGGCATCGAGATGGCCGACACCGTGCGCTTCCTCGTGGAGCGGGGCATTCCGGTGATGGGCCATGTCGGCCTGACGCCGCAGGCGGTGAACCACCTCGGCGGCTTCCGCGCCCGCGGCCGCTCCACCGCCGAGCAGGACAAAATTCTTTCCGATGCGCAGGCCATTGCCGAGGCCGGCGCGTTTGCCATCGTGGTCGAAGCCGTGGTGGAGCCGCTCGCCCGGCGCATCACCGAGACCATCCCGGTGCCCACCATCGGCATCGGCGGTTCGGCCGCCTGCGACGGACAGGTTCTGGTCATCGACGACGTGATCGGAACGTTCAGCGATTTCAAGCCGCGCTTTGCCCGCCGCTATGCCGATCTCGGCCCGCAGATCGGCGAGGCGGCCCGCCTTTATGCCGAGGATGTGCGCGCGCGCCGCTTCCCCGGGGCCGAAAACACCTTCGCCCTGCGCCAGCCGGCGCGCACCTGAGCCTGCGCGCCGCGCGGCGGCAGCAACGGCCGCCGGCCGGCGATTTGCCCTCCGGGAAGGGACTTCCGATCATGGACATCATCCACTCCGTCGCAGACCTGCGGCGCAGGCTTGCCGGCGAACGCGCCACGGTGCTGGTGCCGACCATGGGCAACCTGCACGAGGGCCATCTCTCGCTGGTGCGCGAGGGGCTGAAGCGCGGCGGGCCGGTGGTCGTCAGCATCTTCGTCAACCGGCTGCAGTTCCTGCCGCATGAGGATTTTGACCGCTATCCGCGCACGCTGAAATCCGATGCCGAAAAGCTCGCCGCGCTGGGGCCGGTCATCGTGTTCGCCCCCGACGAGCGGGAAATGTATCCCGAACCGCAGACCTTCCGCGTGGTGCCGGACCCGGCCATCGCCGACCTTCTGGAAGGCGCCTTCCGTCCCGGCTTCTTCACGGGCGTTGCAACGGTGGTGGCCAAGATGTTCGGCCTCGTGCAGCCGGCCACCGCCATTTTCGGCAAGAAGGACTATCAGCAGCTTCTCGTCATCCGCCGCATGGTGCAGCAGCTTGCCATGCCGGTGGAGATCGTGGCCGGCGAAACCTGCCGCGCGGGCGACCGGCTGGCGCTGTCCTCGCGCAACGGCTTCCTCGATCCCTGGCAGCGCAGCGAGGCCCCCGCCCTCGCCGCCTGTCTGGAAACCTTCGCCGCCGGCGTCCATGCCGGCGAGAAGGCGATCGGGACGCTGGAAGCCGAGGCGACCGAAAGCCTGACCGCACGCGGCTGGCAGGTGGACTACATCACCGCCCGCCGCCGCAGCGACCTGGCCCCGCCGCCCGGCGCCGATATCCGCCCCGGCCACCTCGTCGCCCTCGGCGCCGCCCGCCTCGGCGACACGCGCCTCATCGACAATCTGGAATTCTGAGCCGCGCCGGCCGCGCGGCATCCCGGCCGGTGCGGGCAAAGATCACCCGTGCAAACCCCACCGGACAAGCCCCACCGGTGCAAGCACCGCGTGCAGGCGCGGCGAGGCGGCGGGCCGGGCGAAGGCCCCTGAACGAAAAAGGCCGGCCGCGGGGCGATGCCCGGCGGCCGGCCTTTTTTTCTGATTCGCGGTTCGGGACGGGGCGCCTCAGCGCTCTTCCTCGTCCTCGCCGACGCCGATGATGCCGGTCACGTCATCGCCTTCGTCGTCGTCTTCTTCAAGGAAGGCGTCCTCGTCACCGCCGATATCGGTGATTTCCTCGTCGCCCTCGATATCCGCCACCTCGGTGCCGGCGGCGTCGGCATCGGCCTCTTCCAGCGAGACCAGTTCGACATCGAGAACCTCGTCCTCGGTGTCCGTTTCGTCTTCCAGCGTGGCCATTTTGGCGGCCTTTTCCGGCCGGACCGCGGTCACACCGGCATCGAACACCGTGCCGCACTTCGGGCACAGGATCGGATTGCGGTTCAGATCGTAATAGCGGGTCCCGCAGTTGGGGCAGTGCCGCTTAGTGCCGAGTTCCGCTTTCGCCACGATCGCGCCTCGTCTGTCTTGCGAAATTCACTTGCGAAAATCTTCCGGGCAGCACGCACGGCCGGGCTGTGCGGGCCATTCTTTCAGGCCCGACGTGCCTCCGGCCGGCACACCATCCGGCTGTGCGAGCGGCGCTCCCTTACATGGGCGGGGCGGCGCTGTCAAAGCCTCATGGCGGCAGGCCGGCGCAAATCGCGCCGACCCGGCGAAAATGACCGTCCCGCGCCGGTGCGGTCAAGGCCCGGAGCGCCCGGACCGTGACGTGCCGGCAGCATCGTGATAGGACGGCCGCGCACCTTGCCCGACAGAGAAGGGCCGAACCGCTCGCTCACGGACCTCAGCATGAGCCACTCCGCCGCTCCCGCCCCGCTTTCCGCCCTCGCCTCGCCGGCGCTCTCCGGCCGCGTGCGGGTGCCGGGCGACAAATCCATTTCCCACCGTTCGCTGATGCTCGGCACCCTGGCCGTGGGCGAGACGGTCATCACCGGCCTGCTGGAATCCGACGACGTGCTGGCCACTGCCGCCGCCATGCGCGCGCTCGGCGCCACGGTGGAGCGCGACGCAGCCGGCGTCTGGCATGTGCACGGCGTGGGCGTGGGCAGCCTGCTGGAGCCCGCCGCGCCGCTCGATTTCGGCAATGCCGGCACCGGCGCCCGGCTCTGCCTCGGCCTCGTCGGCACCCACCCGATTGCGGTGACGGCGGTGGGCGATGCCTCGCTGTCGCGCCGGCCGATGGGCCGCGTGCTGGGCCCGCTGCGTGAAATGGGGGCCGAGGTGATCGCGCGTGCCGGCGACCGGCTGCCGCTGTCGATCCGCGGCGCCGAACGCCCGGTGCCGATCACCTACCGCCTGCCGGTTCCCTCCGCTCAGGTCAAATCGGCCATCCTGCTGGCTGCCCTCAACACCCCCGGCACCACCACGGTGATCGAGCCCGTCGCCACCCGCGACCACACCGAACGGATGCTGGAGGGCTTCGGCGCCAGGCTCGACATCGCCACCGATGCCGACGGCGCCCGCGTCATCCGCGTGACGGGCCCGGTGGAACTGACGCCCCAGCATGTCGATGTGCCGGCAGACCCCTCCTCCGCCGCCTTCCCGCTGGTGGCCGGGCTGATCGTGCCCGGCTCCGAGGTGACGGTGGAAACGGTGCTGCTCAACCCCACCCGCACCGGCCTGATCGACACCCTTCTGGAAATGGGCGCCGATCTGACCATCCGCAACGAGCGCCTGTCGGGCGGCGAGCGGGTGGGCGATGTGACGGTGCGCGCGAGCCGCCTGAAGGGCGTGACGGTGCCGGCGGCGCGCGCGCCGTCGATGATCGACGAATATCCGGTGCTGGCTGTCGCCGCCGCCTTTGCCGAAGGCGAGACGATGATGGAGGGCCTTGAGGAACTGCGCGTGAAGGAGAGCGACCGCCTTGCCGCGGT
>NZ_DAISHT010000261.1:0-4220 GCF_036822375.1 Pseudoxanthobacter sp.
GCGAACCTTCACGTTCGCGTCGACGACCCGTTTCACGGGCACGAGAATCTTCATCTTGTCTGCCTTTTCGCCGGGGTCTCAGGGCAGCCGCGTCCACGTCTGGCTGCGGCAGAGCAGGCCGCCCAGCATGCAGCCGGAGAGCTTCAGAGCGTTGGCATCCTTCAGTTCCAGCGAGCCGTCGTAGGTTTTGCCGTTCTCGAAATTGTAGAGCCGGCCGCTCCAGCGCTGCGCGCCGTCCGGCTTCAGGTCATAGACGAAGACGGTGCCGATCAGCGGCCGGCTGCGCTTGCCGGCATCGGGATTGGCGGCGTCGTTGCGCGGCTGTTTCAGCCACACGATGGTGCCGCACTCGGCCGCGCCGCAGGGCGCAAAGCGCACCTGCGTCTCGTGGCTCTCGGTCAGCCAGGTGCCGTCGAGCGCGCTGGCGCGGGCAAGGCCGCCCGCCGCCAGCAGCAGGCCCGCCGCAAGGGCGGCGCGGGCCGCCCCGGTTGCGAGAATGGTCATCGGATCCGTTCCCCCTCCTGTCTGCCGCCGGCTCACAGGCCGCTGAACTTGTAGGTGCCGAACTTGTAGGTCATGCCGACCGAGACGAGATCGACATCGGAGGAAACCGAGCCGACAAAGGGCAGGCCGGTCTCGTAATGGGGGTTGCCCGGCACCAGTTCCACATTGCCGTTGCCGGTGGTGAAGAGGTGGGAATAGCCGAAATCGAAGCTGAGGTTGTCGTTCAGCCGATACCCCATGCCGAGGGCCACGCTGAGGCGGTTGGAATCCGGCACGCGCAGATCGCGGTTGGTGGTGGTGATGGGCGACCACTCGTAGCCGAGACCGCCGCGGAAGGTGTAGTTCTCATTCAGCTTGTATTCGGCGCCGATCGACAGGTAGTAGCCGTCGTTATATTCGAACGGCAGCGTCGTGAGCGTGGCGCCGTTGGTGAGGCCGGCATTGCCGACCACGCCGACGTGGTTGAGCCGGCTCCAGTTGGTCCACTCGAAGCCGCCGCTCACCGTCAGGGCGGGGGTAATCTGCTGGCGGATGCCGAGCGACACCTGATCCGGCATCATCAGGTTGGCGTCGACGCCGTAGAGCCCGGCCGGCAGGCTGCTGACTTTGGCGCCGAGCGAGAGATCGCCGCTGAGGCTTTCGCCCACGGTGGAGCGGTAGCCGAGGCCGATTTCCGTGCCGGCGAAGGGCTTCACCGTCACGCCGGCCGTCACGCCGGCGCCCCAGCTCTGGCCTTCCAGCAGTGCGCCCGGCGCATAGGGCAGCGGCGAGGTCGCCTGCGACAGCGAGGTGCGGAAATAGAGCGCCTGAACGCCGAGGCCGAGGGAGAGCCAGTCGGTGACCTGATAGGCAATGGTGGGATTGATATCGACCGAGCGCACGGTCGATTCGCGGGCATAGATCTGGCCGGAATAATTGAAGGGATATTTGGTGGAGAGCCCGAACGGCACGTTGACCGCGAGCCCCAGCCACAGCTTGTCGGTGAGCTGATAGCTCAGGTAGCCGGAGGGCAGGGCGGCATCGGCGGCAATGTCGCCGCTGCCGGAGGTGCCGCCGAGCAGCATCAGCAGCGGGCTGGTGCCGGCAACCGGGCTCACGTTGGCGTTGGGGAAGATGCCGGCCACGTTGAGTTCGGTCTGCAGCCCGGAAAACTGCGTCATCGTCGCCGGGTTCCAGTACATCGAACTCAGTCCGGCCGCGCCCGCCGCCGCACCGGCATAGGCCTGCCCGAGGCCGATCGTGCTCTGCTCGCGCAGCGCGAACGAGCCGGCTTCGGCCGCCGCGGTGGCCGCAAGGCCCGCGCCCGCCGCCGTGAACAACAGTGCCGTGGCTTTAACGGCCTTGCGCATTCTTTCCTCCGTCTTCTTTGTCTTGTTGTCGGCGGGCTTTGTGCCCGCTCGGGCCGCCTGGCCGGAATGCTCCGGCCGGGGTCTTGTTTGCCGGGCGGGCCGGCCTTCCCCCTCTGCCCGCAGCCGGGGCGGGGGCTGCGATCGTTACCGGCAGGGGAGGAAGGCACGGCCGCGGGTGGCTCAGTCGCCTTCCAGAAGGCTCGCGAGCTTCAGGGCCACGCCCTGCGAGCCCTGCACCCTGAGGCGGCCGGTGGAGAAGGCGATCATCGGGCTGAGGCGCCCTTCGATCAGCTTCATCAGGTTGTCGGACTTGAGCTTCAGCACCGTGTCGGCCTCGCCGCCGCCGCTGCTGACGGCCGCCTTGCCGCCGGTCGCATCCACGAAGATGCTGCCGCCACCGTCCGTCAGGTCGAACCGCACCGTGTAGCCCAGCGTCTTCAGGGCGTCTGCGCGCCGTTCCAGAGCCCCCATCAGGGCGTCGACTTCGGCCATGTCGCTTTTTCTCCTTGCGGTCGCACCGGGGTCAGAACTGGGCGTCTTCCAGCGCCATCATCGCGCCCTTGCCGGCCTTGATGGCGGCAAACAGGCCCGCCGCCTGCGGCAGGATGCGCTCCATGTAGAAGCGGGCGGTGACGCGCTTGCCTTCGTAGAAGGCGCGTTCCCCGGTGCCGGCCTCCAGCGCGGCGCCGGCCACCCGCGCCATCTTCAGCCACATGACGCCGAGCGCCACGAGGCCGAACAGGCGCAGATATTCGGTGGCGCCGGCGGCGGCCTCCTCCGGGTCCTTGAGGCCCTTGCGGGCGAGCGTGGCGGTGGAGAGCTGCAGCGCGCCGAACGCCTTGGCGAGCGGCTGGGCGAGTTCGGTGACGAGATCGTCGTCGCTGTCGAGGGCGGCGTCGATTTCGGCAAGGGCGGGGTGGAAGAACCGGCGCAGGTAGCGGCCCATGTGGGCCGGCATCTTGCGTCCCACGAGATCGAGCGCCTGCACGCCGTTGGTGCCCTCGTAGATCATCGAGATGCGACTGTCGCGCACATATTGCTCAACGCCGTGATCACGGATAAAGCCGTGACCGCCATAGACCTGCATACCGACATTGGCGGCCTCGAAGCCCAGGTCGGTGAACAGCGCCTTCACCACCGGCGTCATGAGGGCGGTGAAGTCGTCCGCCTCCTGCCGCACCTCCGGATCGGGGTGGTGGCGGGAGATGTCGAGCGTCTTGGCAACCCAGCAGCCGAGCGCGCGGGCCCCCTCGTTGCAGGCGCGGATGGTCATCAGCATGCGGCGCACGTCCGGATGCACGATGATCGGGTCGGCCGGCTTGTCGGGCGCCTTCTTGCCGGCCAGCGAGCGGCCCTGCAGCCGGTCGCGGGCATAGGCGACGGCCGCCTGATAGGCCGCCTCGCCGGCGCCCAGCCCCTGAATGCCCACCGACAGACGCTCGCTGTTCATCATCGTGAACATCGCGCGCATGCCCTTGTGCGGCTCGCCGACCAGCCAGCCGGTGGCCTCGTCGAACGACAGCTGGCAGGTGGCCGAGGCCTTGATGCCCATCTTGTGCTCAAGGGCGCTGCACACCACGCCGTTGCGGACGCCGGGGCGGTTGTCGTCGGTGGGCAGGAACTTCGGCACGAGGAACAGGCTGATACCCTTCACCCCCTTCGGCGCGTCCGGCAGGCGGGCGAGCACGAGGTGGATGATGTTCTCGGTCAGGTCGTGCTCGCCGGCGGAGATGAAGATCTTGGAGCCGGTGATGCGGTAAGAGCCGTCGGCCTGCGGCACGGCGCGGGTGCGCAGCAGGCCGAGATCGGTGCCGCAATGCGCCTCCGTCAGGCACATGGTGCCGGACCAGGTGCCGTCGATCAGCTTCGGCAGGTAGCGCGCCTTCAGTTCCTCGCTGGCATGGCCGATGATGGCCTTGTAGGCGCCGTGGCTGAGGCCGGGATAAAGGCCGAAGGACAGGTTCGTGGAACAGATCATCTCTTCCACGAACTTGCCGACCACCTCCGGCAGGCCCTGCCCGCCATAGGCCGGGTCAGCGCCCATGGAGGTCCAGCCGCCCTCCGCGAAGGCGGCATAGGCCTCGCGGAAGCCCTTCGGCGTGCGCACGGCGCCGTTTTCCAGCACGCAGCCTTCCTCGTCGCCGGAGGCGTTGAGCGGCAGCAGCCGCTCGGTGACGAACTTTGCCGCTTCTTCCAGAATGGCGTCGACGAGATCGGGCGTGACCTCCGCAAAGTCGGGCATGTCGGCATAGTCGGCGGCACCGACGACTTCGTTCAGCACGAAGCGCATGTCGCGCAGGGGCGCCTTGTAAGTCTGCATGGCGTCAGTTCCTCACCGGCTTGCCGGTTTCGAGCACGCTCTCGAAC
>NZ_DAISHT010000262.1:0-4195 GCF_036822375.1 Pseudoxanthobacter sp.
CCCGCGGGACGGTGGAGACCCCCAAGATGAAGTTCACTCTTTCCTGGCTGAAGGACCACCTTGAGACCGCGGCCGGGCTCGACGAAATCGTCGCGCGGCTGACCATGATCGGCCTTGAGGTGGAAGGCGTCGAAGATCCGGGCGCGGAGCTCGCCCCCTTCATCGTCGCCCGGGTGATCTCGGCCGAGAAGCACCCCAATGCCGACAAGCTGCGGGTCTGCATGGTGGATACCGGCGCCGGCGACCCGGTGCAGGTGGTGTGCGGCGCCCCCAACGCGCGCGCCGGCATTGCGGTGGTGTTCGCCCCGCCCAGCACCGTCATTCCGGCGTCCGGCGCGGAACTGAAGATCGGCACCATCCGCGGGGTGGAAAGCCGCGGCATGATGTGTTCCGAGCGCGAACTGAAGCTCTCCGACGAGCACAACGGCATCATCGAGCTTCCGGGCGATCCGGCGGTCGGCACCTCCTTTGCCGCGCTGGCCGGGCTGAACGATCCGGTGATCGAGATTGCCGTCACCCCCAACCGCGCCGATGCGCTGGGCGTCTATGGTGTGGCGCGCGATCTGGCGGCCTCCGGCCTCGGCCGGCTGAAGACGCCGCCGGTCGCCCCTGTCGCCGGCAACGGCCCGTGCCCGGCCGGCGTGACGCTGGCATTCGGCGCCACCGCGCCGCTGTGCCGCTCGTTCGCCCTGCGCCTCGTGCGCGGGGTGAAGAACGGCCCGTCGCCGGCGTGGATGCAGGCGCGCCTCAAGGCCATCGGCCTGCGGCCCATCAATGCGCTGGTCGATATCACCAATTACCTCACCTACGATCGCAGCCGCCCGCTGCACGTGTTCGATGCGGCGAAGGTGAAGGGCGATCTGGTGGTGCGCCGCGGTGTGGCCGGCGAGACCATCGAGGCGCTCGACGGGCGCACCTACACCGTGGACGAGGCGATGTGCGTCATCGCCGACGACAACGGCCTTGAATCCATCGCCGGCATCATGGGCGGCGAGGCGACCGGCTGTTCGGAGGCGACCACGGACGTGCTGATCGAATCGGCCCTGTGGGACGAACTCGCCATCGCCCAGACCGGCCGCCGGCTGGGGCTCAATTCCGATGCCCGCTTCCGTTTCGAGCGCGGTGTCGACCCGGCCTTCAATCTGCCGGGTCTGGAACTCGCCACCCGTCTGGTGCTGGATCTGTGCGGCGGCACGCCGTCCGATGTGGTGGTGGCCGGGGCGACGGAATTTCCGCTGCGCACCCTCGAATTCCCGCTGGCGGAGGTGAAGCGCATCTCCGGGCTGGAGCTGTCGCCGGAGGAGATCGCCGGCTTCCTCACCCGCCTCGGCTTTGTCGTGGAAGGCGCGGGGCCGGTGGTGCGCGTGACGGTGCCGAGCTATCGCGCCGACATCGAAGGCAAGGCCGATCTGGTGGAAGAGGTCGTGCGCCTCGTCGGCGTCGACAATATTCCGCTGAAGCCGCTGGCGCGCCTGAAGCCGGTGGCCGGCCGGGTGCTGACGAACGCGCAGGTGCGCGGCCGCGCCGCCCGGCGCACGCTGGCCGCCCGCGGGCTGACTGAAGCGCTGACGTGGTCGTTCATCTCCGGGGCGCAGGCCGCTGCCTTCGGCGGCGGATCGAAGGAACTGGCGCTGTCGAACCCGATTGCCTCCGACCTGTCCGACATGCGGCCGAGCCTGATCCCCGGCCTTGCCAGCGCCGCCAAGCGCAATGCCGATCGCGGCCTTGCCGATGTGGCGCTGTTCGAAATCGGCCAGATCTTCCTGAGCGATGCGCCGGAAGGCCAGAAGCGGGTCGCGGCCGGCGTGCGCACCGGAACGGCAGGGCTGGCCGGTGCCGGCCGCCACTGGGCCGGTGCAGCGGCGCCGGTGGGCGTGTTCGATGCCAAGGCCGATGCGCTGGCCGTGCTGGAGGCCTGCGGGGCGCCGGTGGAGCGGGTGCAGATCACCCGCGATGCGCCGGCGTGGTTCCACCCCGGCCGCTCCGGCACCGCCCGGCTCGGGCCGCTGGTGCTGGCGTGGTTCGGCGAACTGCACCCGAACGTGCTGCATCTGCTCGATATCGAAGGGCCGCTGGCCGCCTTCGAGGTGTTCCACGAAGCCATTCCCGCGCCCAAGGCGCGGGCGACCCGGGCAAAGCCGCCGCTCGCCGTTTCCGACCTGATGCCGCTGTCGCGCGATTTCGCCTTCATCGTCGATCATGGTGTGGCGGCTGCCGACATCATCAAGGCCGCCGCCGGGGCCGATAAGGCGCTGATCGGCAGGGTCACGGTGTTCGACGTCTATGAGGGCAAGGGCGTGGAGGCGGGCCGCAAGTCCGTCGCCATCGCCGTCACCCTTGAGCCGAAGAAGCAGACGCTGACGGACACCGAGATCGAAGCGGTGACCGGCCGCATCGTTGCGGCGGTGGAAAAGGCCACCGGCGGCACGCTGCGGCGCTGAGCTGAAGAGATGCGTGCGGCCGGCGGGTGGTTGCGCCCGCCGCCGCGAACCCCACATAGTGGGCTGCGCCTGCACCGTGGCGGCTGTTCCGCCGCCGCGGTTCCTCCCGACAAAGACGTTCAGAGCCCGCGGAAGCCCAATGATCGCCCTTCTCGATGTCGTCCTTCTCGTCCTCAATCTCTATCAGTGGGTCGTCATCGTCGCGGCGCTGTTCTCCTGGCTCTACGCCTTCAACGTCGTCAATCCGCGCAATGCCGTGGTGATGGCCGTTGCCAACACGCTCTATCGCCTCACCGAGCCGGTGCTGCGCCCCATCCGCCAGATTCTGCCCTCCATGGGCGGGATGGACCTGTCGCCGGTGGTGCTGCTGATCGGCATTTATTTCATCCAGCGCCTGATCGTGACCTCGGTCTATCCGATGCTCATGGGACTGTGAGCCGGTGAGCGCGCCGGCCCGGCCGTGGAGCGCGACGGCAGACGGCCTGATGGTGCGCGTGCGGCTGACGCCGCGCGGCGGGCGCGATGCGGTCGACGGCCTGCAGATTCTGTCGGACGGCACGGCCGTGCTCGCCGCCCGTGTGCGGGCGGTGCCTGAGAAGGGCGCGGCCAACACCGCGCTGGAACATCTGCTGGCCGCTCAGGCCGGCGTGCCGCGCAGTGCGGTGTCGGTTACGGCCGGCTCCACGGCGCGCATCAAGACCGTGCGGCTTGCCGGCGAGGCCGGCCGCCTTGCCGCCGCCCTTGAGGCCGCGCTCGCAAAAGGCTGAGCGCCCGGCCCGGCCGGCTTTTCCCGCCCCGGATCCTGCCGCACCCTGCCGCCACCCGCGCGGCGGCCGTGCCGCGCCTTGCCCTGCCGGGCGCGGTCGCGCGGCCTTGCGCAGTCGTCGCCGGCCGGCAGGCGGATCGTGCCGCAGCACAGGACCGCCGCGGCCGCGTCTGCATGAGCTTGCTGCGGAACACATGAATTTGCTGCGGAACAGCGGGGAGCCCGGCTTGCGGCAGGGCAGCGGCTGCCGGAGCCGGAGGCGGGCGTCCCGTGCGCTACGGGGGGGGCGTCCGGCAGGCGTGGCCGATCTGCCGGCGAAGGCCGGACGGGTCGCGTCGTCCCCGCAGGCCCGGAGCGATCGCTGTTCTGAGATATAGCGACCGGACGACGGTGCCGGCGGAGCGGGAAAACGACAACGCCGCCCGGAAGCGGACTTCCGGACGGCGTTGCATAATGGAGAGGCCGGGCGGCAGCCCGCCCGGCGATCCGGATGGGCCGGATCAGGCGGTCACGCCGGCCTGCGGGGCAGCCGCCAGAACCTCGGCACCGACATGGGCCTCGAACTTGGAGAAGTTGTCGCGGAACATGCCGGCGAGCTTGGTCGCGGTCTCGTCGAAGGCCTTCTTGTCGGCCCAGGTCGAGATCGGATCGAGCACGGTGCCCTCGATGCCTTCCACCGCGGTCGGCACCAGGAAGCCGAAATACGGGTCGGTGCGGAACGAGGCGTTCTTCAGCGAGCCGTCGAGCGCCGCGGTCAGCAGGGTGCGGGTCACGCGGATCGGCATGCGCTTGCCGACGCCGTACTTGCCGCCGGTCCAGCCGGTGTTGACCAGCCAGCAATCGACCTTGTGCTCAGCGATGAGGTCGCGCAGCAGGTTGCCGTAGGCCGAGGGATGGCGCGGCATGAACGGGGCGCCGAAGCAGGTGGAGAACGTCGCCTGCGGCTCGGTCACGCCCTTCTCGGTGCCGGCCACCTTGGCGGTGTAGC
>NZ_DAISHT010000263.1:0-4176 GCF_036822375.1 Pseudoxanthobacter sp.
TATCTGGCCCGCAAGCCGCGCGCGCAGTGGATGCAGCGCACCGAAATCCGCTGTTCGGTGTGCGAGCATCCGTTCGAGCCG
The DNA here is from genome assembly GCF_036822375.1 of Pseudoxanthobacter sp. Lineage (NCBI taxonomy): Bacteria > Pseudomonadati > Pseudomonadota > Alphaproteobacteria > Hyphomicrobiales > Segnochrobactraceae > Pseudoxanthobacter > Pseudoxanthobacter sp. The sequence goes on from NZ_DAISHT010000263.1 coordinate 82, forward strand.
GAGGACATGGCCTTCTGCCCGGCCTATGCCGGGCCGATCTGCTCGCTGTGCTGCTCGCTCGATGCGCGCTGCCACGATTCCTGCAAGCCCCGGGCGCGGCTTGAAGCGCAGGTGGAGGCGACGCTGTCGCATGTGCTGCCGCGGCAGCTGGTCGGGCGCATCAGTTCCCGCCTCGGGCACTATCTCGGCCTCATCGCGCTTGCCGGACTGATCATCGGCGGCCTGCTGACCGCCATCTTCTGGGTGATGACCTCCAGCGGCGCCGCCGATGTCGATATCATCGCCCGCGTGCTGTGGGCGGCGTTCTTCATCCTCATGATCATCGCCGGCATTGCCGCGTGGTTCTTCGTGCTGGCGCACGAGAGCCGGCGCGTGGCGCAGGAGGAATCGGCCCGCCAGAACACGCTGCTCCTGCGCGAGATCGCGGCCCACCGCCGCACCGACGCCGCCCTGCAGAAGGCCAAGGAGGCGGCCGAGGCGGCCAATCTGGCCAAAAGCCGCTATGTGGTCGGCCTCAGTCACGAACTGCGCACGCCGCTCAATGCCGTGCTCGGCTATGCGCAGGTGCTGGAGCGCGATCCGGCGGTGCCTTCGGGGCGCATGGGCGGGGTGCGCTCCATCCGCCGCAATGCCGAGCATCTCTCCGGCCTCATCGACGGGCTGCTCGACATTTCCAAGATCGAGGCCGGCCGGCTGCAGATCCAGCGCAACGAGGTGCGCACCGCCGATTTTCTCGACCAGCTCGTCGACATGTTCCGCATTCAGGCCCGCGCCCGCGGGCTCGATTTCACCTATCAGGCGGCCGAGTTGCCGGAGGTGGTCGTCACCGACGAGAAGCGCCTGCGGCAGATCCTCATCAACCTGCTCACCAACGCCATCAAGTTCACCGGCGCCGGCCATGTCGGGCTCACCGTCGGCTATCGCAATCAGGTGGCAACCTTCACCGTGGAGGACAGCGGCCCCGGCATCGCGGAAGATGATATCGCGCGCATCTTCGAACCGTTCGAGCGCGGCTCCGGGCCGGCCAGCCGGGCGGCGGCGGGGCTGGGGCTGGGGCTGACCATCACCAAGCTGCTGACGGAGCTGATGGGCGGCGAGATTTCGGTCACCAGCCGGGCCGGCCACGGCAGCCGTTTCCGCGTGCGCCTGATGCTGGCGGCGGTGGAGCGGCCGCGGGCGGTGCGGGCGGCGGTTGCCCACGGGCTCGGCTATGAGGGGCCGCGGCGCACGGTGATGGTGGTGGACGACGACGCCGACCACCGCGACCTCATCCACGCGGCGCTGGAGCCGGTGGGTTTCGTCGTGCGCGATGCCCCGGACGGACCGGCCTGCCTTGCGGCGGTGGAGACGGCCGAGCCGGACCTGTTCCTGCTCGATATCTCCATGCCCGGCATGACCGGCTGGGAACTGGCGCAGGCGCTGCGCGAGCGCGGGATGGGGCAGCCCATCGTCATGCTGTCGGCCAATGTGGGCGATACGCGCCCGGCGCCCGGCGAAAGTGCGGCCCACGACGACACCCTCGCCAAGCCGTTCGACCTGCGCCAGCTTCTGGACCGGCTGCAACTGCACCTCGGGCTGCTGTGGACCGGCGCCGGCGATCCGCAGCGCCGGCCGGCGGCAGCCGGCGCTGGGCCTGCGGCGGCCGCGGCCATGCCGGCCGCACCCGGGAGCGGGCCTGCGGCGGAAACGCCGGCCGGCGGCGGTCTGCGCTTTCCCGACGCGGCGGTGTGCGAGGCGCTTTTGCAGCACGCGGCCATCGGCTATGTGCGGGGCATCGAGACCTGCCTTGCCGCACTGGAGCGGGAGGGCGGCGATCCGGCCTTCATCGCGCAGGTGCGCGCCATCATGGCCCGGTTCGATTTCGACCGCCTCATTGCCCTCATCGAAACCGCCCGGCCGGAGGAGGCGCAGCCATGACCAGCAGCAGCGGGAGCGGCTCTCCCCGGTCCGACGGGTCCCGTTCCGATGCGCCCCGTTCCGATGCACTCCGGGCCGGGCCGGCCGGCCTGCCGCGCACGCGCGACATCGTGCTGGTGGTGGACGATTCGCCGGAGACCCTGAGCCTGCTGACCGATGCGCTGGAACAGTCCGGCGTAACCGTTCTGGTGGCCACCGCCGGCGAACAGGCGCTGGCGCTGGTGCAGCGGGTGATGCCCGACGTGGTGCTGATGGATGCCGTCATGCCCGGCCTCGACGGCTTCGAGACCTGCCGGCGGCTGAAGGCCGGCGCGCTCGCCCATGTGCCGATCATCTTCATGACCGGGCTGACGGAGACCGAGCACATCGTGCAGGGACTGGAGGCCGGCGGCGTCGATTATGTGACGAAGCCGATCAATCTCGACGAGCTTTTTGCCCGCATCCGCGTGCACATTGCCAATGCACGCGCGGCGCAGAGTGCGCGGTCGGCCCTCGACACGGCCGGCCGCTTCCTGATGGCGGCCGACCGGCAGGGGCGCATCCTGTGGTCCACGCCGCAGGCCATGCGCCTCGTCGGCGCCAGCCTGCCGGAAGCCGCCGACGGCAGCCTGCTGATGCCGGACCCGCTGAAGGCGTGGCTGGCGGCCGGCGCCGTGCCCGGCGCCGTGGCGCCGGTGAGCCTGATGGCAGCCGATGGCCGGCGGCTCGACATCTCCTTCCTCGGCAAGACGGCGGAGGATGAGTTCCTGTTCCGCCTGACGAGCGACGATGCGGCCGGGCAGGAGGCGGCGCTGAAGCAGCGCTTCGGCCTGACGGCGCGCGAGGCGGAGGTGCTGGTGTGGATCGCACGCGGCAAGTCGAACCGCGATATCGGCGATATCCTCGGCCTCAGCCCGCGCACGGTGAACAAGCACCTTGAGCAGATCTACGCCAAGCTCGGCGTCGAGAACCGGGCCTCCGCGGCCATTCTGGCCGCCCGCGCCATCGGCGAATTCTGAAGGCCGTCTCATTTTCCGGCCTGCCGGGCCCTTGCAGCCGCGTTTTGCGGCGCCGGCGGCCACGCGGTGCGTTGCGCGCGGCGCCATTCCGTGGCTCCATCACAGGCAGGGCGGCATCGCGGCTTTTTGCCCGTCTGGTTTGTGACAATCCGTTCGGATCAGGATCGGTCAGGCCGGTGGCGCGCTCGGATCTGCGCCCGGCCATCCGGCAGCCAGGCAGGCCCCGTGCTGCCGGCCGATTCTGCGAAAAGGGACCCCGGCGCAGGTGCCGGGCAGGCGAGATGGCGCTTGAAATCGAACGAAAATTCCTCGTGTCCAGCGATGACTGGCGCAATGAGGTGCGCAGCGCAACGCCGATCCGGCAGGGCTACTTCGTCCGCACCCCGATGGTGGTGGCCCGCATCCGGGTGATGGGCGACAAGGCCTTCATCACCGTCAAGGGCGCGGTTTCCGACCGGGTGCGCCATGAGTTCGAATATGAAATTCCGCACAAGGATGCGGAAGAGATGCTGAAGCTGTTTCACGCCGAACCGGTCATCGAGAAGACCCGCCACGAAATTCTCCACGACGGTTCCGTGTGGGTGGTGGATGAGTTTGCCGGGCCCAACGAAGGTCTGGTGCTGGTGGAAATCGAACTGACCGATCCCGATCAGCCGTTCAGCCGGCCGCGCTGGCTGGGGCAGGAGGTGACGGGCGACCCGCGCTACCAGAACTCCAATCTCGTGCGCGCCCCCTATTGCACCTGGCCGCCGCGCCGCTGATTCCGAGGGATGCCGGCGGCGTCCCTCTTCCGCCCCGGCAGAGGGGATGCTAAGGGAGCAAAAAAGCACAAAGTGGTCAGACCAGTTTGGACCTGAGCGGCGATTTTGCCCGGCTGGTCAGGCCGGAGCGGGCTGCAAGGCGGGAGCGAGACGTGAAGATTTCCCTGTTCATCGGCTGCTTCAACGACACGCTCTTTCCCGAGACCGGGCAGGCGGTGGTCGCCGTGCTGGAACGGCTGGGCCACGAGGTGGATTTTCCGCTGGAGCAGACCTGCTGCGGCCAGATGCATCTCAACAGCGGCTATCCCGACGAGACCACGGCGCTGATGCGGCGCACGCTCGATATCTTTGCGGATGCCGAGGTGGTGGTCTGCCCGGCCTCGTCGTGCGTCAACACCATCCGCAACGGCTATGTGCGG
>NZ_DAISHT010000264.1:0-4153 GCF_036822375.1 Pseudoxanthobacter sp.
TCGGCGGCTTCATCGCCACCTACTGGCACTGGCGCTGGATTTTCTGGATCAACGTGCCCGTTGGCGTCATCGGCCTTGCGCTGGCGCTCGCCTTTGTGCCGCGCCTGCGCGCGGAGGCGGCACCGCCGTTCGACCGGGCGGGCTTTGCGCTCTCCGGGCTGGGGCTTTCCGGCCTGCTGTTCGGCTTTTCCGTCATCGGCCACGGGCAGGTGCCGCCGCAGGTCGCAACCGCGCTCATCGTGGCCGGGGCGGTGCTGATGGGCCTCTACCTGCTGCACTATCGCCGGGCGGAACGGCCGATTCTGGATTTCAGCCTGCTGCGGTTCGCCACCTTCCGCGCCAGCATCACCGGGGGCTTTGCCTTCCGCATCGCGGTCGGCGCCATTCCGTTCCTGCTGCCGCTGATGCTGCAGCTCGGCCTCGGCATGACGGCTTTCCAGTCCGGCAGCCTGACGTTCCTTTCCACCATCGGCGCGCTGACGATGAAGTTCACCGTCGGGCGCATCGTGCGGCGGTTCGGCTTCCGCCCGGTGCTGGTGGCCAACGGTATTCTCAGCGCCGGCTTCGTGTTCGCCACCGGCGCCTTTGCCCTCGGCCTGCCGCACTGGGTGATGATCGCGGTGCTGCTCGTCTCCGGCTTCTTCCGCTCGCTGCAGTTCACCTGCATCAACGTGGTGGCCTACGCCGACGTGCCGGACGCCGCCATGAGCCGGGCCACCAGCCTTGCCAGCGTGGCGCAGCAGGTGTCGCTTTCGTGCGGCGTGGCCATCGGCGCACTGGTGCTGGAGACGCTGCGCGCCGCCAGTCCCGGCCACGTCCTTCAGCCGCACGATTTCTTCGTCGGCTTCATGGTCGTCGGCGCCTCGGCGCTGATCGCGCCGTTCATCTTCGCCCGCCTGCCGCGGGATGCCGGTGCCCACATGGCGGCCGGGCGCGGCCATGCCGCCTGAAGGCCCGCCCGCCGCCGCCCCTCGCCGCCCCGGTCAGGGGCGGTGATTTCAGGGACGGTGGTCTCAGAGGCGGTGGTTTCAGGGGCGATAGCCGCCCGCCTCTTCCTCCCCGCCCGCAGCGGCCTCGCCATCGTCGTCCGCCGCCTCCGTGCGGCCGCGGAAGCCCTTGGCAAGCACATAAAGCTCCACCGAATCGGAGCGGCTTGCCGCCGGCTTGACGTGCATCACCTGCGCGAAATCGCGCTTCAGGTTGGCGAGCAGCTCGTTCTCGGTGCCGCCGCGGAATACCTTGGCCAGAAACGCTCCGCCGGGGGCGAGAATGTCGCGCGCGAACTCCGCCGCCACCTCGCACAGGTGCATGATGCGCAGGTGATCGGTCTTCTTGTGGCCGGTGGTCGGCGCCGCCATGTCGGACAGCACCAGATCGGCCTTGCGGTGGCCGAGCGCCTCGATCAGCACCGCCGGGGCATCGTCGTCGAGAAAGTTCTTCTGCAGGACGATGACGCCGGGAAGCTGGTCCATTTCCAGATAATCGATGGCCACGATGCGCGGATGGGCATCGTCGGAGCCGGTGCGTTCCACGCACACCTGCGACCAGCCGCCGGGGGCCGCGCCCAGATCCACCACCCGCATGCCCGCCCGCAGCAGGTGGTGCTTGTCGTCCATCTCGATCAGCTTGTAGGCCGCGCGGGAGCGATAGCCCTCCGCCTTGGCGCGGCGCACATAGGGATCGTTCAGCTGTCTCTGCAGCCAGCGGGTCGACGAGGTCGTGCGCCGCCGGGCCGTCTTCACCCGCACCTTCAGGGCGCGGGTGCTGCCGCTGCCGTTGCCGCTCTTGCCGCTCATCGGCCCGCTCCTTCTGCACTGTCCGCCGTCTCGCGCCGGCCGGCCGCCGGCCGCGCAGGCCGCGCGCCGCCGTGATTCGAACCCGGCCCCGCACCATGGCCGCGATCGGCCGCCATCAGCTCCGTCAGGATGCCCTCGCGCAGGCCGCGGTCGGCCACCCGCAGCCGGCGACAGGGCCAGCGCCGGCGGATCGCCTCCAGAATGGCGCATCCCGCAATCACCAGATCCGCACGGTCGCGGCCGATGCACGGGCTTTCAACCCGCGCCTCGTAGGGCATGGCGCAGACCTCCCCGATCATCCGCGTCAGATCCGCCGTCTCAAGCCATGTGCCGTCGACCCGCCGCCGGTCATAGCGCGTGAGGCCGAGATGCACGCCGGCAAGCGTCGTCACCGTGCCCGAGGTGCCGAGAAAGTGCACCCGTCCTGCGGCCACCCCGGCATCCAGTTCCGCGCCGGGGCTGAAGGCCTCCAGCAGACGGCACACTTCGCCCACCATGTCCTCGAACACGGCCGGGGTCACCGTCACGCCGCCGTAGCGGTCGGCCAGTGCCACCACGCCAACCGGCAGCGAGGTCCACGCCCGCATGGCCCGTGCTGCGGCAACCGGGCCGCCCCGGCGGCGCAAATCCAGCCACACCAGCTCCGACGAGCCGCCGCCGATATCGAACAGAATGGCGCCGTCGCTCTCCCGGTCGACCAGCGAGGCGCAGCCGGCCACCGCAAGACGGGCCTCGGTCTCCCGCGAGACCACCTCAAGCTCCAGATCCGCTTCCTCCCGCACGCGGGCCAGAAAGGCCTCGCCATTGGCGGCGGCGCGGCAGGCCTCGGTCGCAATCAGGCGGAAGCGGTCGACGCGACGGTCGATCAGCTTGCGGCGACACACCTTGAGCGCCTCGATGGCACGATCCATCGCCGCATCGGCAAGAACGCCGGAAAGGCTCACGCCCTCCCCCAGCCGCACGATGCGCGAGAAGGCATCGACGACGCGGAAATAGCGCCCGCGCGGCTCGGCGATGAGCAGACGGCAGTTGTTGGTGCCCAGATCAAGCGCCGCATAGCGCCGCACCGCGCCCGCGCCGCCTTCCGCGCCTGCCGGCCGGCGGACCGCCGGAGCCGGTGTGACCGGACGCACGGCCACCTCGCGATGGGCCGGCGCAGCCTCGCCGCCGCCCCGCGCCGGCCTTGCCGGTGCTGCGGCGGGCACGTTACCGCGGCTGCCCGCCCCGCGTGCCGGACGCCCGGGCGCGCGACTGCCCGCACCGCCCCGTTCGCCCGCACCGCGTTCGCCCGGCCCCGCCGGGCCGCGGGCGGCACTGCCGCGCGGCATCTCGTCATGACGGCTCTCGTGCCGGCCTTCTTGCCGGTTTTCTTGCCGGCCTTCCTGCCGGCCGTCATCCCGCCGCGCCTGTGCGCTGCGCCGCGCTTCGTCGTCGCGCTCGCGGCGCCCGGCCTTGCGGCCGCCGGCACCGTGCGGGCCGGTCGCTTCTGCACCGCGATTTGCCGGCGCTGAATGCCCGGCACCACCGCGCGGGCCACCACCACCGTGATTGCTGCCACCGTGACTGCCAGCACCGCCGTGACTGCCTGCACCGTGGCCGCCGCCGGCACCGGCCGCGCCCTGTCCGCCTTGCGGATTGCCACTGCCCGCCGGTGCACCGCCGCGGCTGCGGCGGCCCTTGCGGGGCGCAGCACGGCCGCCGGCGCCCTTGTCGGCACCGCCATTGTTGCCGCGCGGCGTGCGGCCAGAGCGTTTGCGCCCGGCGGCAAGCTCGCCGGGCTCGTCATCCGTCACCGCCGAACGCGCGCCCGGCACGACAATGGCGTCGAATCCCGATCCGGCCGGCGGCACACCGATTTTCAGGCGTGCCACCCCTGCCAGTCCGGGCCCGACGGCCACCGCGCCATGCGCAGCCCCGGCTCCGCCGCGTTCATCGGCGGGCAGGCCCTGACCAGACGGCTGCAACAGCCACCCGGCCCATAGCCCCGGTGATCCTGCCGGTCCTGCTGCCGGCTGGTCAGACACGGGTATGTTCACAAAGCCTCTTCGGGCCGGCCGCGCCGCTTTGTGGACACAGGGCGCCGGCCTCGCAGATTCACATCATTCGCCGGCCAGTTTAGCAGCCCGTGCGTTCTGCTCAAGCCGCTTGGCGCATCGCCCCCGGCACCGGCCCGCAAAAGCAGAACGGGGCGGCCCGAAGGACCGCCCCGCCTGATGAAACCCGAAGGCCGTGCGCTGCCCGGCCGGCCGAAGCCGGCCGCAACAATCAGCGCTTGGAGAACTGGAAGGAACGACGGGCCTTGGCCCGGCCGTACTTCTTGCGCTCGACCACGCGCGAATCGCGGGTGAGGAAGCCTT
>NZ_DAISHT010000265.1:0-2051 GCF_036822375.1 Pseudoxanthobacter sp.
TCGCCAACTGGATGGTGCCGGGCAAGATGGTGCCGGGCATGGGCGGCGCGATGGACCTCGTCACCGGCGCACGCCGGGTGATCGTGGGCATGCAGCACACCGCCCGCGGCGAGCCGAAGATCAAGCCGAAGTGCACCCTGCCGCTGACCTCGCTGCGCCGCGTCACGCTGGTGGTGACCGACCTTGCCGTCATCGAGCCCACCGACGAGGGCCTCGTGCTGCGGGAAGTGGCGCCGGGCGTCACTGTCGAGCAGGTCAGGGCCGCGACGCTGGCCACCCTGCTGGTGCCGGCCGAGCCGATCGTGATGCCGCTTGCGGTGAAGGACGCGGGCGAAGAGAACGACTGAGCCGCCGGGCGGCTCTGCCCGTTGCGCTTTCCACTGAAAACGACCCGCGACTGAAAACGGCCCGGCATTGCTGCCGGGCCGTTTGCGTTATTCCAGCACCTTGCCGGGATTGAGGATGCGGTCGGGATCGAGCGCGCGCTTCAGCGCCGCCATGACCGTGCGCTTGCCGGCATCGCCGAAGCGCGCCAGCGCCGTGCGGCGTTTCAGGCCGATGCCGTGCTCCGCCGAGAAGGCACCGCCGCGGGCCGCGACATCGCTGTAGACGATGGCGTCAATCTCCGCCTCCACGTCCGGCGGCACGGCGGCGCCCGCGCGGTTGAGGATGATGTGCAGGTTGCCATCGCCCAGATGGCCGAACACGAACGGATCGAGCGTCGGATCGAATGCCTTCAGATCGGCCGCGACGCGGGCCAGATAGGCCTCGATCTCGGAAGCCGGCACCGACACGTCATAAGAGGGCGCGGCCGGGAAAAGATGGTAGATGGCGCCGGTATCCTCGCGCAGCTTCCAGATATCGCCGCGCTGGCGTTCCGACTGCGCGATAACGCCGGCAAGGTCCGGCACGGTTTCGCACAGGCTTTCGAACAGCCGTTCGAACTCTGCCGCGATCGGCCCGGCCTCAAAGCCGCCGGCCTCCAGAATCAGGTAGACCGGCGCCGTCAGCCCCATGGCATCGGCAGAAAGGCCGTTGGCGGCAGCGGTGGCCAGCGCGAAGCCCTGCCACATGCCCTCCGCGGCCCGCAGGTTCAGCCGGCCTTCCGCCAGCACCCGGTTCAGCAGGCCCAGCGCCGTGGCGGTGTCGGGCAGGCCGAACATCGCCGTCACCACCGCCGCCGGCAGCGGGTCGAGCTTCACGGCCACCTTCGTCACCACGCCGAGCGTGCCTTCCGCGCCGATGAAGAGCTGCTTGACGTCGTAGCCGGTGGCGTTCTTGACGATGCGGGTCAGGTCGTCCACCACCGTGCCATCGGCAAGCACGGCTTCCAGCCCGAGCACGCGGTGGCGCATGACGCCGTTGCGGAAGGCCTGAATGCCGCCGGCGTTGGTGGAAACCATACCGCCGATGGTGGCCGTGCCGCGGGCCGCCAGATCGATGCCGGGTTCCAGCCCGAATGCGGCCGCCGCCTGCTGCAGCGCCTCCAGCGTCACGCCGGCCTCGACCACCGCGACCCGCTCCAGAGGATCGAGCCGCAGAATGCGGGCCATGCGGGCCGACGACAGCACCACCTCCGGCGCCCGCGTGCGCGTGGCGCCCACCAGTCCGGTGCGCCCGCCCTGCGGCACCACGGCCGTGCCCGTTTCGCGGCACAGCCGCAGCACGGCGGCAACCTCGCCGGCATCCGCCGGCGCCACGTAAAGCCGCGCCAGCAGGTTTTCCGGATGCCAGCCGGGATCGAGCAGGTCCACTGCCTCTCCCTGTCGCAGCCCCTGCGGCCCCACGATGGCTTCAAGAGAACGGGCAAGGTCTGTCATGATCATCGTCCGAAAGCGCGTCTGATCCGGTTCATCCGGTTGAAGGCGCATTTTATGTATAGACAATTGAAAGCGGAACCCACTAGCTTGGTCAAGACACAGCGTTTTGCCCGGTGGGCGCGCCGGCAGCCCCTGCCAGCCGGCCGTTTGCCACGGGCTGCAACCGGACAGCGTGCCTGATGGATGACGAAACCGTCCGTTCCGACGAAGGCAACGTTTCTTTGGGCAACG
>NZ_DAISHT010000265.1:2151-4139 GCF_036822375.1 Pseudoxanthobacter sp.
TGGGCAACGGTTCCCCGGGTAACAGTGCCCCCGGGAGCGGTTCTCCGGGCAACGATCCCCTGATCGCCGACCTGCCCGATCTCGACGGTCAGGGGCCGTTGTGGCAGCAGATCCGCCGCGCCCTGATCCGCCCGATTTCCGAGGGACAGTGGCCGCCCGGCACCAAGGTGCCCAAGGAATTCGAGATCATCGCCCGCTATCGCGCGGCGCGGATGACAGTGCATCGCGCGCTGCGCAGTCTGGCGGCCGAGGGCATGGTCGCCCGCAAGCGGCGGTTCGGCACGGTGGTGGCCGACCGGCCGCCCGAACGCCCGGTGCTGGAGATCTGGGATATCGGCGCCGAAGTGGAGCGCTTCGGCGGCAACTACGCCTTCGAGATTCTGGAGCGCGTGCTGCTGGCGGCCGACGATGCCCGCGGCGCCCCGCTGGAGGCGGAGCCCGGCACGCCGCTGATCTTCCTCAAAGTGCGTCATTTTTCCGATGGCGAGCCGCTGCAGATCGAAGAACGCCTGATCAATCTCGACATCGCTCCGAGCGCGGCGCAGGAGAGCTTCCGCGCCGTCACCCCCGGCGCCTGGCTCATCGCCAACGTGCCGTGGAGCGATGCCGAGCACGTCATTCTGGCGGAAGGCGCCTCGCCGGAAATGGCCAAGCTGCTCGACATCCGCCCCGGCACCGCCTGCCTGGTGGTGGAACGGCGGACGTGGACCGACGGGGTGCCCATCACCTGGGCGCGTTTCTTCCATCCCGGCGACCGGCGCCGGCTGGTGGGCCGCTTCCGCTCCGGCACCGACTGATAAAAAAGGCGGCCCCGGTGGCCGCCTTTTTCGTTTGCCTCACACCTTCGTTTGCCTCACACCGCCGGGCGGCGGAACACCACCGGAAAATCCGGCCCGTCGAGCGGCTCGCCGGTCTTCAGCGTCAGGTGCGACAGCGGCGGCGAACCCTTGCCGCCCCGGTCGATGAAGATGGCATCGTCGCCCACGAAGCGGGCGGAGAACACCCGCCGGCGCGTGGCCGAGGTGTTGGCCGCCGCGCCGTGCACCGCGCGGAACGAGAAGGCGATGGCATCGCCCGGTTCCAGATCGTCGGAGACGATGCGATAGGCGCTGCGGTCGGCCTCGATATCGGGGATCGCCGGCCGGGCATCGTCTTCGAACAGCGGCGAGCCGTCGAAGCGATAGGGCCGGTGCTCCAGCCCCCATTTGTGGGAACCGGCGACGACCTCAAGGCAGGCCGCCTTCTTCACCGGATCGAGCGGAATCCAGAAGCTCACCGACTGGTCGCCGCCGCAGCAATAATAGGGCATGTCCTGATGCCAGGGCGTGACGATGGACGAGCCCGGCTCCTTCACGAGGATATGGTCGTGGAAGAAGCGGCCGGTTTTCGAGGCCGTCAGTTCCGCAGCGAGCTGCCCGCCCGGTCCTTCCAGCACGAAGGCACGGTATTCGGGAATGTCCTGCCAGTTGCAGAGATCCTGGAAGAAGAAGCCCGAACCGTCCGGCGGCTGGTAGGAGCGCTCACGCGGGCTGGGGCTGGCCATCAGCGCCGCCGTGCCCGCGCGCAGCCGCTCCACCCAGCCGGCAAACGCACCGCGCAGCACCACCACGCCATCGGCCCCGAACGCGGCCGTGGTCGCCGCATCCAGAAGAGGCCGGAAGGCCGTTTCGGTCGCCATGTGCAGAGCCTCCCTCAGAGCAGTCCGGCCGCGCCGCGGTCCAGATAGGTGTCGAGGAACTGGTCGATGCGCGGATGGCGCGGCTTGGAGAACACCTCCTGCGGCGAGCCCTCCACCAGCAGCTTGCCGTGATCGAGAAACACGATCTTGGAACCCACCGAGGCGGCAAAGCCGATTTCGTGGGTCACCACCAGCATGGTCATGCCGGCCTCGGCGAAGGAGCGCATCACGTTCAGCACCTCGCCGGTCAGTTCCGGGTCGAGCGAGGCGGTCGGCTCGTCGAACAGCATGATCTTCGGTTCCAGCGCCA
>NZ_DAISHT010000266.1:0-4102 GCF_036822375.1 Pseudoxanthobacter sp.
CGCCACCACCAAGGACGAGATCAACGCGGCCATCAAGGCGGCGGCCGACGGCCCGATGAAGGGCGTGCTCGGCTACACCCTGGTGCCGAACGTGTCGATCGACTTCAACCACGATCCGCACTCCTCCACCTTCGCCATCGATCAGACGAAGGTGCTGGACGGCACGCTGGTGCGCGTTCTGTCCTGGTACGACAACGAGTGGGGCTTCTCCAACCGCATGAGCGACACCGCCGTTGCGCTGGCGAAGCTGATCTGACGCGGACCGGCCCGGCGGCGGACAGGGTCCGCCGCCGGGCCTGCATCCGATGGGGGAGCGGGAGCCGGGACCGGGCAGCGATCACGCGCCGGCGGCTCCGGCAAGAGGCATCCTGAAAGGCAAGCGATGGCCAAGTTCCGCACACTCGACGACATCGATGCCGCCGCCAAGCGCGTTCTGGTCCGGGTTGACCTGAACGTGCCGGTCAAGGACGGCGCGGTCACCGACGACACCCGCATCCGGGCCGTTGCCCCGACCATTTCCGAACTCGCCGGCAAGGGCGCCAAGGTCATCCTGCTCGCCCATTTCGGCCGCCCCAAGGGCAAGCGCGACGAAACGCAGTCGCTGAAGGTCGTGGTGCCGGCGGTGGCGAAGGTTCTGGGCCGCCCGGTGGCCTTTGCCGATGACTGCATCGGCGACGTGGCCGCGGCGGCGGTGGCCGCGCTGGCGCCGGGCGACGTGCTCATTCTGGAAAACACCCGCTTCTACAAGGGCGAGGAAGGCAACGACCCGGCCTTCGTGCAGGCGCTGGCCGCCAGCGGCGACCTCTATGTGAACGACGCCTTCTCGGCCGCCCACCGCGCCCACGCCTCCACCGAAGGCCTCGCCCATGTGCTGCCGGCCTTTGCCGGCCGGTCCATGCAGGCCGAGCTGGAGGCCCTCGACAAGGCGCTCGGCGCCCCGGTGCGCCCGGTCGCGGCCATCGTCGGCGGCGCGAAGGTCTCCTCCAAGATCGACCTTCTGGAAAACCTCGTTGCCAAGGTCGACATGCTGGTCATCGGCGGCGGCATGGCCAACACCTTCCTCGCCGCCAAGGGCGTGAACGTCGGCAAGTCGCTGTGCGAGCACGATCTGGCGGAAACGGCGCTGCGCATCCTCAAGGCGGCCGATGCCGCCGGCTGCCGCATCGTGCTGCCCGAGGATGCGGTGGTGGCCGAGGCCTTTGCCGCCAACGCCCCGAACCGGATCGTGGAACTCGATGCGGTGCCGGCCGAGAGCATGATTCTCGATGTCGGTCCGAAGTCGCTGACCGCGGTCGTGGCCGCGCTGGAGGAAGCCCGCACGCTGGTGTGGAACGGGCCGCTCGGCGCCTTCGAGCTGGAGCCGTTCGACCGCGGCACCGTTTCGGCCGCGCTGGCGGCCGCGGAGCTGACGCGGGCCGGCCGGCTGACCTCGATTGCCGGCGGCGGCGACACCGTTGCGGCGCTGAACCACGCCGGCGTTGCGGCGCAGTTCTCTTACATTTCCACCGCCGGCGGCGCCTTCCTGGAATGGATGGAAGGCAAGGCCCTGCCGGGCGTGGAAGCTCTGAAGGCCTGAGGCGCAGCCGGCCCGGCGCCGGGTGCGCCGGGCTGCCGCGCGCGGCCGGTGAAAGCGGTTTGACGTGTCCTGGGGGCTGCCGGCGGGCGGCCACGGGGGAACCTTGAAGACGACGCAGGAACGGGACAGGAACGATGACTGAACGCCTCGCTGATATTGCGGCCGCCATGGTCGCCGATGGCAAGGGCCTTCTCGCGGCCGACGAGAGCTCGAGCACCATCAAGAAGCGCTTCGATACCATCAATCTGGTGTCGACCTTCGAAGCCCGTCGCGATTACCGCGAGATGCTGTTCACCGCCGACGAGGCGATGAGCAAGTACATCTCCGGCGTCATCCTCTATGACGAGACCATTCGTCAGGCGGCCCGCGACGGCACCCCGCTGGTGGACATCATCAAGAAGGCGGGCTCGATTCCGGGCATCAAGGTGGATGCCGGCGCCAAGGCGATGGCTGCCTTCCCGGGCGAGAAGGTGACCGAGGGCCTCGACGGCCTGCGCGAGCGCCTGCAGGAGTATCACAAGCTCGGCGCCCGCTTTGCCAAGTGGCGCGCGGTGATCGACATCGACACCGCCAGCGGCCTGCCCAGCTATGGCGCGCTGCGCGCCAACGTGCAGGCGCTGGCCCGCTATGCGGCGCTGTGCCAGGAGAACGGCATCGTTCCGATCGTCGAGCCGGAAGTCATCATGGATGGCCCGAACTCGACCCACGACATCAAGACCTGCTACACCGTGACCGAGAAGGCGCTGAAGTTCCTCTATGAGGAGCTGTTCATCGCCCGCGTCGATCTGGAAGGCACGATCCTGAAGCCGAACATGGTCGTTCCCGGCCAGAAGTGCCCGGTGCAGGCGAGCCCCGAGCAGGTGGCGGAGCTGACCGTGAAGCTGTTCAAGGCGACCGTTCCGGTGGCCGTGCCCGGCATCGCGTTCCTCTCCGGCGGACAGTCGGACGAACTCGCCACCCAGCACCTGTCGCTGATCAACGAGAGCGGCGACCTGCCGTGGAAGATCACCTTCTCCTACGGCCGCGCGCTGCAGGCGGCGGCCATCAAGGCGTGGGGCGGCAAGGACGAAAACTGGGCGGCCGGCCAGCGTGCCTTCACGCACCGCGCCAAGATGAACTGGCTTGCCGGCAACGGTAAGTGGAAGGCCGAACTGGAAAAGGCGGCGTGAGCGCGTCGGACAGGAAAAGGAAAGGGCGCGCCACAGGCGCGCCCGATTCCTCAGGTCATGCTTCAGCCGCTGCCGGGAAAACCCCGGCAGCGGCTGAAAGCGTTCGGTCGCGGCTGTTTCTGATCGCCGGCCCGGAAGCGGGCGGTGCGGACAGCAACGGACTGGAAGAGGCGCTGGCCGGCGGCGACGTGGCGGCGGTGCTGATTCTGCCCGGCGACGAGGACGAGGCGCAGTTCCAGCACCGTGCCGAGGCGCTGGTGCGGGTTGCGCAGGCTGCCGGCGCGGCGGCGGTCATTGCCGGCGACAGCCGCACGGCAGGCCGGGCGCGCGCCGACGGCATTCACGTGGCGGTGGGCGACGAAGACTTCGCCACGGTGCTGGAGAGCTTCCACCCCGACCGCATCGTCGGGGCCGGCGGCATCCGCGAGCGCCACGATGCCATGCAGGCCGCCGAACAGGGGGCCGACTACGTGTTCTTCGGCCGCCTCGATCTGGTGCCGGAGGACGAAGCCCATCCGAAGACGCTGGCACTCGCCGAATGGTGGGCCGCCGTCTTTGAAGTTCCCTGCGTCGCCCTTGCCGGCGCCGCACTTGCCAGCGTCACCGAGATTGCGCTGACCGGGGCAGACTTCGTGGCCGTCCGACAGGCGGTGTGGTCTTATCCCGGCGGTCCGCGGGCCGCGGTGGCCGAGGCCAACAGGTTGATCGATGAGGCATTCGCATCTGCTGACGGGTTGCGGTGAAGAGACCGGGCACGCCGTGTCCGGTCCGGATCGCGGCATCCCCGAAACCGGTCCGACCCGCGCCGTCCGGCGGATGTCGCGCACCCTGCGCGGCCTGAAGCGGCCATTGCTGATGGCCGTGCTGGCGGCCGTGCCGATGCTCGGCCAGCCCCTGCCGGCGGGCGCGGGTATGCTCGATCCGCTCGATTCGGCCTGGAAGAAAGTGCAGTCGGTGTTGCCGCTGCCGGGCAAGAAGCAGCCGGAGCCTGCGGCAACCCCGCAGGAGCCGGAGCAGGCCCCGGGCGGGGCCCCGCTGCTGATCCGCCCGCAGGTTCCGGCCGCCGTTGCGCCGGCCGCCCAGAAGCCGCGGGCCGCGGCCGCAGCGCCGGCCCCGCAGGTGCCGCGCGTGGGCGCCCTGCCGGCCCCGCGCCCGGAAATGCCGGTTGTGGCCAGCCCGGGCGAACCGGCGCCGGCCATGCCGGAGGCTGTCGACGGCTCTGCTGCGCCGGCCATCGCCGGGACGGCCGTTTCTGCGCCCGCCCCCGCAGCGTCGCCTGCCGCTGACGAGCCTGCGGCCGCCGCCGAACCGGTCACCGCCGAATCTGCTACCCCTGCGCCTGTCACCGGCGGGCCTG
>NZ_DAISHT010000267.1:0-3938 GCF_036822375.1 Pseudoxanthobacter sp.
GGGTCTTGGTCTTTTCGTCCTCCTCGTCCTCATCGAGGCGCGAAAGGTGGATCGTATAATCCTTCATGCCGGAACTCGCTCGATCGCAAAGGCAGGCCGGACGGCCCGCCGGGAGGGCTACCCCATACTTAAGGCACTCACCGGGCGGGCGCAAACCGCTGGCAGGGGGAAAATGCCGGGCGCGACCTCGCGGCGTCCGGCCGGGCGCCGCGGCGGCCCCGCCGCCGGCACCGGCTTTCGTTGGCAAGGCGGGGCGGACGTGATAGGGCGTCATGCAGTCCCGTCCCGCAGGCCGGCCCGGCCCCGCACCGCCCGGGACACACAAGGTCCAGAACCACACAAGGTCCAAGACCACACAAGGCTCAGGATCAAGGCATCATGACCGATTGGCCCGAGACGACGGACGGCCCGGAAACGCCCCCCGCGGCGCTCCCGGCCGAAGGCGCGCCGCAGCCGGAGGCCGCTGCCGCCCCGCCCCGTGCCGTTGAGCGGCTCGCCTTCATGTCCTCCAAGGCGGAAGGTGCGAAGGCCGCCCGCGCCCGCCTCGCCGGCCGCTACGGCGAGGTGCCGCCGGAAGAGGCCGACGTGGTGGTGGCACTCGGCGGCGACGGGCTGATGCTGGAAGCGCTGCACCTGTTCCGCAACACCGGCACGCCGATCTACGGCATGAACCGCGGCTCGGTCGGCTTCCTCATGAACGAATTTTCCGAGGATGGCCTGCGGGAGCGCCTGCGCACCGCAGAAAAGACGGCGCTGCGCCCGCTCATCATGCGCGCGGTGGACGAGGCGGGCGGGCAGCGGGTTGCCCACGCCTTCAACGAAGTGGCGCTGATGCGCGAGACCAATCAGGCCGCCAAGCTGCGGATCACCGTCGACGGCCGGGTGCGGCTGGAAGAGCTGATCTGCGACGGCATCCTCGTCGCCACGCCGGCCGGCTCGACGGCCTACAATCTCTCCGCCCACGGGCCCATTCTGCCCATCGACGCGCAGCTTCTGGCGCTGACCCCGATCAGCGCCTTCCGCCCGCGGCGCTGGCGCGGCGCGCTGCTGCCGATCCATGCCCATGTGCGCATCGACGTGCTGGAGCGCGAGCGCCGCCCGGTGGCGGCCGCCGCCGATCATCTGGAGATCCGCTCCATCGCCGGCGTCGAGATTGCCGTCGACGACAGCTCCGAAAGCGTCGTGCTGTTCGACGCCGGGCACTCGTGGGAAGAGCGCAACCTCGCCGAACAGTTCCGCTTCTAGCCGCCCTCAGCCGCCCTTCGGCCGGCGCATGGTGAACAGGCTCTCCGGCCCGGCGACGGCATAATCCATGTAGCCGAGCCGGGTCAGCGGACGGGCACGGGCGGTGTCGAACAGCCCGTCGGTCAGTGCGGCATCGGCGATGTGGATGCCGACCACCTGCCCGAGCGCCATGAAGTGATTCGCATCGCGGCCCTCAAGATCGCGCACCGGGGTGATGCTGATGAGGCGGCATTCCAGCGACGCCGGCGATTCGGCCACCCGCGGCGCCTTCACCATCACGCAGTCCGCCTCGGTCAGCCCGGCGAAGGCGAATTCCGACTGCCCCGCCGGCAGCGGCGCCGACGACTGGTTCATCGCCTCGCGCAGATCCCACGTCGCCATGTTGCAGACGAACTCGCCGGTCGCCTCAATGTTGGCAATGGTGTTCTTCCAGCCGTTCGACGACACCATGACGATGTGCGGATCGGACGAGACGGCGCCGAAGAACGAATAGGGCGCCAGATTGCTGCGCCCCCCGGCATCGCGGGTGGAAATCCACCCGATCGGCCGCGGCGCCACCAGCGCCTTGAAGGGATCGTGAGGCAGACCGTGGGCATTGGTCACGGCATCGTAGAACATGGGGCAGTCTCCGGGCTGGAGCGGTCTCCGGGCGGTCGTCAGGCGTATTCGGTGATGAGCGCCGGCACGTCCGGCCGGTCGCGCTCCACCGGGGGCTGCGTCGGCGTGCCGATGTGGACGAAGCCGGCGAACCGCTCGCCCGCCGCCGCGCCGAGCAGGCGGGCCGCCTCGTCGTCGTAACACATCCACTCGCTCACCCACTGGCCGGCAAAGCCGAAGGCACTGGCGGCATGCAGCAGGTTGAGGCACACCGCCCCCGCCGAAAGCTCCTGTTCCCAAACGGGAATCTTCGGATGCACGGGGTTGACGCACGACACCACGCCCACCACCAGCGGCGCGCGGGTGAAGCGGCCGCGCTCCACGTCGAGATGGCCGGCCTTCGCCTCCGGGTGGCGACCGGCATAGAGAGCGGCCAGCCGCTCGCCGGCCGCCGCCGCGCCCGCCCCCCGATAGAGGATGAAGCGCCAGGGGTGCAGCTTGCCGTGGTCCGGCACGCGGGCGGCGATGGTCAGCATGTCCAGCAGCGTCCCGCCCTCCGGCGCCGGCGCGGCGAGCTGGATGGCGGGAATCGAACGCCGGGTCTTCAGATAGGCAACGAAATCGACCGGCGGACGGGCGGATGAGGACATGGCAACGGCCTTTCGGAAGCGGGTCTCAAGGCAACGGGCCGCCCGGCCCGGGGAGGCGGGCCGGCGGCATCGGCAGGACCGGCGGATCGGAGGCGAGCCGGCCGCCAATGTCAAGGGAGCGCCGCCATCGCAATCGGTCTTGAATTCGCCGCCGTTCTCGGGGATTCGTTTGCGTGCAGGTTCCCGAGTGATGCGTACCGCTTCGCCCCTCCCCTCCGCAGCGCCCCGAAGGCGCGCGGTGCCGGTCGCGGCCGATGCCTACCCACCCCCGCGGGGACGGTTCGGCAAAAGATTCGGCACGAGACGTGAGACGGGGTTCGACCTGATGCGGGACGATGCGGCGGGCAGTGTGCAGCGGGACACGCCTTTGCTTGCCTTCAGCCAGTTTGCCTTCAGCCGGTTTGCGTCCGGCCGGTTTGCCTTAAGCCGGCGCCGGCCGCCGGCCCGGATGCGACCGGCGGCTCTGCTGGCTCTGGCCCTGCTGGCCGGAACGGCTGCCGGCGCCCCGGCATATGCCGCGTCCGATCTCAACAGCGCTCCGGTTCTGTCCAACCAGCCGCAGGTGATGCCGCTGCCGCGGCCCGATGCCGCGCCGCCCGCTCCCCTGCCGGAACTCAACGGCACCGTGGTGCCGGCCGTGCCCTATGCCCAGCCTGCGACACCGGCCACCGGCACGCCGAAGGGCAACGAGGTGCCGCTTTATCTCGTCGCCAAGCTGACGGCGAGCGGCAAGCCGCTCAGCACCGGCGTTGTGTGGCGCATCTTCTCCATTCAGCCCGATGCCGCCGGCAAGCTGCCGCTGGTGGCGGTTTCGGCCGGCGGCGACGGCGAATTCCGCCTCCGGCCCGGCACCTACATGGTGCATGCCGCCTACGGACAGGCGGGCGAAACCCGCAAGGTGGAAATCAGCCACCGCGTCGTCACCGAAACCGTGGTGCTCCATGCCGGCGGCCTGCAGCTCGACGCCGTGATCGACGACAAGACGCCGCTGCCGGCCGAGGAAGTGACCTTCGATATTTCCCGCGGCGACGAGGATGCCGCCAGCGAGCGCGCCTCCGTCGTGTCCGGCGTCAAGCCCGGCGCGATCGTGCGCCTGCCGGCGGGCACCTATCATGTGACCAGCCACTACGGCGGCGTGAACGCGGTGATGCGTGCCGATATCGAGGTGGAAGCCGGCAAGCTGGTCCGCGCCACGCTGCACCATAAGGCTGCCGAAGTAACGCTGAAGCTGGTCGCCAGCCCCGGCGGCGAGGCGCTCGCCAACACCCAGTGGACCGTGCGCGATGCCGACGGCAAGGTGCTGGCCGAAAAAGTCGGCGCCTTCCCCTCCATGGTGCTGGCCGCCGGCAAATACGACATCGTCGCCCGCAACGGCGACAAGACCTGGACGGAGAGTTTCAGCGTGGAACCCGGCCGCAACCGCGATCTGGAAATCGTGGCGAAGGG
>NZ_DAISHT010000268.1:0-3893 GCF_036822375.1 Pseudoxanthobacter sp.
CGCTGGTGTCCCGGAAGGGATTCGAACCCCTGACCTACGGTTTAGGAAACCGTTGCTCTATCCTGCTGAGCTACCGGGACATGCGCGCGCCGCAACGGACGGGCCGTTTCGGGCGCGCGGAGTTTGGCCCAGCCGGGCCGCCGGCGCAAGCCGTCCGGCCGGGTGATCCACAGCACCGCCGGCGGCTCAGGCTGCCGCGGCGTCTGTTTCCGCCAGCCGGCCGGCGAGCCAGTGCAGCCGGCGGTCGCGGATGCCGAGGTCTTCCAGCGCCGCGACCGTAGAAAGCACATAGTCGCCGTTCGGGCCGGAAATGCCCCGCCCCTGCCGGATCAGCCGCAACTGCTCGTCGGCAGAGAGAACGCCGGCATACTGGCCGTGGGCGCGGTCGGCCACATAGACGAGGGCCTGCACCGTGGCACCGGCGCCGAGGCGCAGGCGCAGCAGGCGCTCGCGATAGACCATGGTGGCCTGTTCGCGCGCGCGCAGATAATCCACGGTCTGCGGCCGTTCCGCCGCCGGCACGCGGAACGCCCGGCCCACGCACGAGCCGCCGCGGTCGAGCCCGAGCACGAGACCGGGACATTCCGGCGTGCCGCGGTGGACGTGGGACAGAATGCACAGCGAGCGGTGGAAACCGCCAAGCCGGGCGACCGCGGCCTCGGCATAGGCGAAGCCCGGCCGCCACATCAGCGAGCCATAGCCGAACACCCACAGATCGCCGCCCGCCGCATCGCGCACCGCATCGCCGCTCGCCCCGGCGCCGCTGCCGTCGTTCATCATCACCCGTCGGTTCCCCTGCAGCCGGCCGCCCGGCCCGGCAATCATTGTTACATTCCCCGCCGGGCGGCCCGGCCAGATTCTTCCCCGGGATCAGGATCTTCCCCGGGAGCCGGGCGCTACCGCCCGAGATGCGGCAGCAGCGAGGCCGCGAACAGCGTAAAGCCGAACACCAGCACCACCGCCGCGCCCAGCGCCTCGACACCGCGATGCAGCCAGAAGGCCAGCCGGGCCTCGCGCCGGGCAAGGCGCATCGCCAGCCCCTTGGCGCCGACGGCGATCAGCGCCAGCGCCGTCACCGTCACCCCCGTGCCGAGCGCCATGGCAAGGGTTGCCGCCACGCCCGCCGCATAGAGCCCCTGCGACAGCGCAAACACCAGCACGATCAGCGCGCCGGTGCACGGGCGCAGGCCCGAGGCCAGCACCGCACCGGCCGCGCCGCGCCAGCCGGCGGCAACCGCGGCCGGCGACACGGCATGGCCGCCGCAATCGCAGTCGGCCCCGTGCAGGGCCAGCAGATCCGGGCTGAGCGCCGCCCCGTGGCTTTTCAGCCGGAGCCGGCCGCCGCCGGCCGCCGCCGGGGCAGACAGGGCCGGGTCTGTCAGGCCAGGGGTTGCAAGAGCCGGCGCGGTGAGTGCCGGCGCGGTGAGTGCCGGGCCGCTGCCGCCCCCTGCCCGGGCCGCCTCGCCGCCCGCGGCCCCGCCGAACAACGCAGACAGCGCCGCCGGGGCCGCCCCGGCCGGGGTGGCAGCCAGCAGCCCCGCCGCCGGGGCCGGGCGCACACGGCCTGCCAGCCAGACGCCGAGCGGCCGCACCACCTTGCGCCACACCAGCCACAGCCCGAGCAGCAGGATCGCCCCGTAGGAGGCGATTTCCACCCACTCCGCCGCCGTCGTCATGGTGAAGGCCGTAGCGCGGAACACCAGCGCGCCGACGGTGACGATGGCAATGGCCACCACCGCCTGCAGCAACGCCGACAGAAAGGACAGCACCATGGCCCGGCGCGCCGTCGCCCGGCCGGAAACGAGATAGGCCGAGATCACCGCCTTGCCGTGGCCGGGCCCGGCGGCATGAAACACGCCATAGGCGAACGACACCGCCATCAGCAGAAAGCCGGCCCGCGGATCGGTCTTCATGGCCCGCAGCGCCGCGGTCAGGTGGCCATAGAAGGCGCGCTGCCAGCTTGCCACCACTGCCAGAAAGCCAACCGGCGGGCCGCCGCTCTCCGTCAGCCCCACGCCGAACGGGCTGGCGCCGACCGTGCGCACCGCTCCGGCCGGCTTGTCCGGCGCCGGCGCGGCGACGGCCGATTTCTTCGGGCAGGTCACCGTCATGGTGTTGGCGAGCTGTTCCGTGCGGGCGCGCAGATCGGCCGGCAGGTCGCGTTCCTCCGGGGGAATGAGCGCCAGCGTCGTGGCCGTCATCGGATCGAGTTCCGCCGGCCGCGTTACCGAAAAGCTGCATCCCTGCGGCACCACGCCGGCCGGGGTATCGGGGCCGGCGCGGGCCGGCACCAGAGCGAACGGATCGCTCTTGGTGAGCGTGAAGGCGACGAAATAATTGGGGTCGAACACGTCCAGCTTCACCGTGCGCCCGGCCGGGTCGAGCGGCGTCTTCAGCGGCAGGGTAAAGAACAGCGTCAGCCGGCCGTCGTCGGCATTGAGCCAGTATTGCGTCGGCTCGGCGAAGCGCACACGCTCGCGGCCGGCATCCATGAAGGTGAAGTAGCGGTATTCGCTGAGCGATTCGACATTGACCTTGGCCAGCGGCGCCAGTTCCTGCTGGGAAAGCTCGCCGTCGCCGTTGGCATCGAGCCCCTGCGTGGCGAAGGCCGAGAAGCCGTCGTCGAAGCGCCACACCGCCCGCACCGCCGTGATGCGGCCTTCCGCATCGAACACCAGATCCTCGCGGGCCTCCACGAAGACATGCGGATGGGCCACGGCCGGGGTGGCGGCAAAAAGGGCCGCAAGAAGGGTGGCAAGAAGGGCGGTAAAAAGCCCGACAGGCGCGGCCGGGCCGCGCATGCGCGCGGCGGGACCGGCAGAACGCTGGGTCAGTTGGCTGAACACAGGCGCAGAAACCCTTCCGGCAAGCGACAGGACGGCGATGCGGCGACACCGCCGCACGCATCGCCGCCCCATGATCCGTCTCACGGTGGCAGAACCATGGCCGGGCACCGGCAGAGCGGCCTGCCGCCGCACCTCAGAGCGGCGTGACGGCGCCCGCCCCGCCCCCGCCCGCCACCGGGGCCGGAGAAGCAGGCACCGGACCGGAGGGACAGTGGCCGTCGGCCGCGCGCGTCTCGAACCAGCCGGCGAGAAAATCGACGAACGCCCGCACCTTGCCGGACAGGTGGCGGCGATGCGGATAGACCGCATAGATCGCCGAAGCGTTGAGCAGATACTCGTCGAGCACGGTCGCGAGCCGGCCGGCGGCGATATCCTCGCGCACCGTCACCAGCGGGATGAAGGCGAAGCCGTGGCCGGCCAGCGCCGCCAGCCGGCAGGCCTGCGGGCTGTTGACCTCGATGCGGCCCTTGACGGCCACCGAGCGACGCTCGCCGTCGATGCTGAACACCCAGTGGCCGCGGGTGCGGGCGTTGGAATCGACGATGCAGGGCCTGCCGCCGAGATCGGCCGGCACCTGCGGCCGGCCCAGCGTTTCCAGCAGATCCGGCCGCACCGCGACCACGATGGGAAACGGCGCCAGCTTGCGGGCGATCAGGCTCGAATCGGCCAGTTCGGTGATGCGCACCGCAACATCGATGCCCTCCTCGACCAGATCGACGAAACGGTCCTCAAGGTTCATCTCGATGGAGATCAGCGGTTCCTGCCGCAGAAACTCCATCACCGCCTGCCCGAGTTCCATGTCGCCCAGCGTGCGCGGGCCGGCAATGCGCAGAAGCCCGCGCGGCTCGCGGTGGGTGTCGTGGATGGCGGATTCCAGATCCTCGATGCGCTGCAGGATCTCGGCCGCCTCGCGCAGATAGACCTGCCCCGCCTCGGTCAGCGACAGCTGCCGGGTGGTGCGGTTGAGCAGGCGCACGCCGAGTTCGTCCTCAAGCTCGCGCACATATTTCGACAGCAGCGCCTTGGAACGGCCAAGCTTGCGCGCGG
>NZ_DAISHT010000269.1:0-3861 GCF_036822375.1 Pseudoxanthobacter sp.
CAGTTCCGGGTTGGTCAGCACGAAGTTGGAGGGCGAGATCGCGTTGGCGATCTGGCGGATATAGAACGCCGCCTTCTGGCGGGTGTGGTCGTCGAGGCCGTGGGCATCGTCCACAAGCGCATCGGCCCAGCGGGTGGTGATGAGATAGGCCTGCTTGAGGAAATCGAAGAACTGGTTGTCCGACCATTCCGGATCGCGGAAGCGGCGGTCGCGGGCATCCGGCTCGGCGGCCGGGCGGGCGGTCTCGCCCATCATGCGCCGCAGCGACTGGTCCCACAGATTCATGTAGCCGGTCCACAACCGCGCCTGCGCTTCCACCGCGCGCTTGGGGTCGGAAAGCCAGTATTCGCTGATCTGGCCGATCGTCTTCATGACTTCGGCGATATCGTCGGCGACGCGGATGGACTTCTCGCCCTTCTCGCGGGGCTCTATATAGGCCGCAACGGCCTTACCGCCCTCTTCGATGAACCGGGCAATGTTGTTCGCAAAAGCCTCGGGGTCCTGCACAATGTATTTGTACAGCGGATTATCGTTCCGCTCGCTCATCGCTTGCCGCTCCCTGGGGCGCGGGGCACGGAACCCCGCGTTGCCGTTGCAGTTGCGCTCCGGCGTCGTTCAGACGCTATAATAGGACCGGAAGAAGGCGTTCTGACAACCGGCAGGCTCATCAACAGAGCCGGCGCGGGGGCTGACGGGTGCGGCATCGCGGCGCTCCCCGCCGGGGCGGCGCCTTTGCGATCCGGCCGCGGTCGGCTATGGTCGCAGGTGCCGGTGCCGCTGCCGGCCGTTGCTGCCGGTCGGGGTGGCCGGCCGGGCAGGGGGCTGCCGGCGGCCGCCGGCCCGGCGGCGGTGTCGAGAGCAACGGATCGGCCCTGCGCATGAAGTCTTCAGTTATCCTCCCGGCGGCGTACCGCCGCTTCGGCGCGCTGTGCGCCGGTGCCGTTCTGCTGCTGGCGGCCGGGTGCAGCAACGATCCGACCTCGCGCGTCATCGACATCAGCTTCCGGCCCAAGGCGCCGCCGCAGGGCGTGGTGATTCCCGAAACCCAGCCGGACGGCTATCCCAACCTGTCCTATCGCCCGGTCGCCAGTCCGCCGCAGCGCATGACCGGCGACCAGCAGCAGGCCTTCCGCGACAAGATGGAAAAGAAGGCCGACCGCGGCAAGGCCATCGCCGCATCGGCGCCCGGCACCGTGGGCTCGCCGGAAGAGCTGCAGAAGATCGGGGCCACCCACGCCGACGATGCCCGCGCCGCCATCGAGGGCGGCGGCAGCAGCCAGACCGGGGCGGAAACGCAGCCGCCGCTGGTGCCCGGCGCCGCCGACCCGGATTTCGACGCCGGCGCAACCAACTGAGCGGCCGGCCGCCGGCCGGCTGAGGCGCCGGCCGCCGCCATTGCGCAAGATGACGGTGCATCAGGCCGCCGGGCGCCCGTTTGCGCCCGCGCGCGGCGCGCCGGCGGGCGAAGGCGCGTGCGCGCCGGGGCGAACAGTGGTAGAAATCGCCCTTCAGGCCGCTGCCGCTGCGCTGTTGCCCCATGCGTGCCGCATTCTGGGCGGATCAGACAGCCCGCCCGGCAGGCAGAAAGCAACCGGCTCCGCCTGAAAGGCATTCGGAAAGGCTGCGGCGTTTCAGGCGCGCGGGCTTCCGGCTCTGGGTGAATACAGAGCTTTGTTTGAATACAGACAAGAAAATAACCGAGGTTGAGGCAATGGACGAGTTCCATAAAATCCGGCGCTTGCCGCCCTATGTCTTCGAGCAGGTCAATCGGCTGAAGGCGAGCGCGCGAGCTGCCGGTGCCGATATCATCGATCTCGGCATGGGCAATCCCGATCTGCCGACGCCGCAATATATCGTCGACAAGCTGTGCGAGGCGGTGCAGCACCCGCGCACCCACCGCTATTCGGCCTCCAAGGGCATTGCCGGCCTGCGCCGCGCGCAGGCGGCCTATTACGAACGCCGTTTCGGCGTGAAGCTCAATCCCGACACGCAGGTCGTGGCGACGCTCGGTTCGAAGGAAGGCTTCGCCAACATGGCGCAGGCCATCACCGCGCCCGGCGACGTGGTGCTGGTGCCCAATCCGAGCTATCCGATTCACGCTTTCGGCTTCCTGATGGCCGGCGGTGTGGTGCGCTCCGTGCCGGCCGATCCGGGGCCGGAGTTCTTCCACGCGCTGGAGCGCGCGGTGGTGCACTCCATCCCCAAGCCGATCGCCGTCATCCTGTGCTATCCGGCCAACCCGACGGCGGCCGTGGCCGACCTCGATTTCTATCGCGATGTCGTGGCCTTCGCCCGCAAGCACGAGATTTTCGTGCTGTCGGATCTCGCGTATTCGGAAATCTACTTCGACAACGAGCCGCCGCCCTCGGTGCTGCAGGTGCCGGGCGCGATGGATGTCGCAGCCGAATTCACCTCCATGTCGAAGACGTTCTCCATGCCCGGCTGGCGCATGGGCTTTGCGGTGGGCAACGAGCGGCTCATCGCGGCGCTGACGCGGGTGAAGTCCTATCTCGATTATGGCGCCTTCACGCCGATTCAGGTGGCCGCCACGGCGGCGCTCAACGGCGGCGACGCGGCCATTCAGGAAGTGCGCGACATCTATCGCCGCCGCCGCGACATTCTGGTCGATTCCTTCGGCCGCGCCGGCTGGGACGTGCCGTCGCCGCGGGCCTCGATGTTTGCGTGGGCACCGATTCCGCCGGCATTCCGTCATCTCGGGTCGCTGGAATTCTCCAAGCTTCTGCTGGAGAAGGCCGACGTTGCCGTTTCGCCCGGCCTCGGCTTTGGCGAGCATGGCGACAGCTATGTGCGCATCGCGCTGGTTGAAAACGAACAGCGCATCCGCCAGGCGGCGCGAAATCTTCGTCGCTTCCTTGAAACGGCTGAGGAAACATTGCACAACGTCATCCCGATCAGCGCTGCGCGCTGATGGCGCGGGCCTCTGCCCGGACCCCCTGCCGCCCCGGCGGCAAGGGGTTCTGAAGCGGGATGAGCGGCCCACGCCGGAATGGCCGTGGCACGCGGCCGGGTGGGGGGCTGCGATCGGTCGCGGTGCCTGCCGGCCCGCTTGCCGTTATTCTCACTCCCCGCAGCCGCGCCCGGCGACTCAGGCCCTTCCGCGCGACTGCCCTCTAGGATTGACAACCGGGATGGTTGAGCCCCTGCGAGTTGGCCTTGCCGGCCTTGGTACTGTCGGCGTTGCCGTTGTCCGCCTTCTGGATCGTCAGCGCGCCGAGCTGGAAGCCCGGTGCGGGCGGCCGATCGTGGTCACGGCGGTCAGCGCGCGCACGCGCAACAAGGATCGCGGCGTCGATCTCTCGGGCGTGAGCTGGTACGACGACGCGCCCTCGCTGGCCATGTCCAACGGCATCGATGTGCTGGTGGAGGTGATCGGCGGCGAGGGCGGGGCGGCGAAGGCGGCGGTGGATGCGGCGGTCGGCCGCGGCCTGCCGGTGGTGACCGCCAACAAGGCGCTGCTGGCCCGCCATGGCAACGCCGTGGCCCGCAGGGCCGACGAGACCGGATCGTCGGTCGGCTTCGAGGCGGCGGTGGCCGGCGGCATTCCCATCGTGCGCTGTCTGCGCGAGGCGCTGGCGGGCAACCGCATCAGCCGCGTCTACGGCATCCTGAACGGCACCTGCAACTATATCCTGACCCGCATGGAGCGTGAGGGGCTGGACTTTGCCACCTGCCTCGCCGAAGCGCAGCGTCTGGGTTATGCCGAAGCCGACCCGACTTTCGATGTCGAGGGCTTCGATACCGCCCACAAGCTGGCGCTGCTGACCAGCCTTGCCTTCGGCACCGAGGTCGAAACCGACTCGATGCTGATCGAGGGCATTTCCGCCATCACCCCGGACGACA
>NZ_DAISHT010000270.1:0-3855 GCF_036822375.1 Pseudoxanthobacter sp.
CCGCATCGAAATTGTCCGGGGCGAGCCAGCGGATGAAGGCCGCGGCGATGGCCGGCCACTCGCTGTCGAGCATCGAATACCAGGCCGTGTCGCGGCTGCGTCCCTTGGTGACGACGGCCTGCCTGAACAGCCCCTCGTAAGAGAAGCCGAACCGCACCGCGGCCCGGCGCGACGGGGCGTTGAGGCTGTCGCACTTCCACTCGAAACGGCGGTAGCCGAGGTCGGCGAACACGTGGCGCATGGCCAGAAACACCGCCTCGGTGGCGCCGGGCGTGCGCTGCAGGCGCGGGGTGAAGTTGATGTTGCCGATCTCGATCACCCCGTGTGCCGGCTCGCAGCGCATGAGCGAGAGATGGCCCACTGCCGCGCCGCTGCCGGCCTCGGCCACGGCGAACATCAGCGGATCGTCGGGCCCGGCAGCGGCTTCGAGATAGGCCCGTGCCGCGGCAAGGTCGGCCGGGGGCTCGGCCGCCAGATAGGTCCAGTTGGCGCCGGCGGCATCCAGCGCCTGCGCGGCGAAGAAGGATGCGGCATGGCGGGCGGGCTCCACCGGCTCCAGCCGCACGAAGCGGCCTTCGTGAACGAGGCGCTGCGGCCGCGGGCGGGGCATGAAACCCGGCAGCGCCGGACCGACCGGCTGGCCAAGGGCGTTGAGGCGCGTTCCGGGCGGCAGGCCCCGGCCACTGGCATCAGCATCGGCGGTCATGACGGGTCTCCTCGGCGGCTGTTTCACGGGGGCCGTCCGCGCCGGTGTCGGGGCCGGTGTTGCGGGCGGCGACGGCGCGCTGCGGGCCCCGCCCGCTGCGGCGGCCGGGCCGGGGGCTGTCGCGGCCTCCCTTGCTGATATCATGGCTGTTGCCGCCGCAGGAGAAACACTGCGCATTGCCCGCACGCCCCGCCGGCGGCACAATGCCCCGCGCACCGCAGCGGCCGCACCTCCGGTCCGCGGCGCTGCCGCCGCCGGCCCGGCCGGATGCCGCGCGACTGCACCGGTGCCGTGCCCCCGCCCACCCCTGAAAAACCGGGCGGCCGGTGCGGGAGCGGCAGTTGCATGGGCCCCGATGCCGGACCGTCCTGCGGGGCAGAAAGGCCACCGTGCGGACGGCTGTCGCCCGTGCTTTCGCCCGCTCGCCCCCCTTGCCGCCCGGCCCCTTTCCCGGCCGACGGGCATCCTGCCCAAGCCCGTGCCCAAGCTCATGCCCGTGCCCAAGCTCATGCCCATGCCCATGCCCATGCCCATGCCGATGTCCGAGCCGATACCCAAGCCGATGTCCATGTCCGAGCCGATGCCGATATTCATGCCTGCGCCGGCCCCCGGGCGCCCTGCCGCACGCGCTACCCCCTCGCAAGCGGCGCCCTCGCAAGCCACCACCCCGCAAGCCACCACCCCGCAAGCCACCGCCCCGCAAGCCACACCCCCGCAACCTGCTGCCGCGCCGCCGGGGCTGCCGGCCGTTTGCGCGCAGCCCCGGCGCAGGCCGTGGCGCCGGGGGCTGGCGGCCGCACTTTGCGGCCCGGCCGGCCGGCGACTGGCTCTGGCCGCACTGGTTGCCCTGTCAGCCCCGGCGCCGGCCGCCGCAGCCGATGAGGCCGCCGATGCCGTGCCGGCCTCAGCCGTTGCCATCCCGGCCTTCTACGATCCGCCGCCACTGCCGGAAGGCGCGCGGCCGGGCACGGTGCTGCGGGCAGAGCGGGCGCCGGAGGCCGATACCGGCGGGGCCGGCGCGGTGCGCCTGCTCTATGTGACGACGGATTATCGCGGCCGCCCCACCGTCTCCTCGGCCATGGCGTGGCTGCCGCAGGACGACACGGCCGGGCCGCGCCCCGTGGTGGCCTGGGCCCACCCCACCACCGGCATCGCGCGGGCCTGCGCACCGTCGCTGGCCGCAGCCCCGGTGCGGCGCGTGCCCGGTCTGGCCGAACTCCTCGCCACCGGCGCCATCGTGGTCGCCACCGATTATCCCGGCCTCGGCACACCCGGCCCGACCGCCTATCTGATCGGCCGGGCGGAGGGACAGGCGGTGCTCGATTCGGTGCGCGCCATGCACCGCCTCAAAGGCGTGTCCGCCGCGCCGCGCTTTGCAATCTACGGCCATTCGCAGGGCGGGCAGGCAAGCCTGTTCGCCGGCACCATGGCGGCCGGCTATGCCCCGGAACTGACCCTTGCCGGTGTCGCCGCCGCGGCCCCGGCCGCCGACCTGACCGCCCTGACGGAGGCCAGCAACGACACCGCCATCGGCCGCTGGGTGCTGGCGATGGCCCTCGACAGCTGGCGGCAGTTCTACCCCCGAAGCCGCCCGGTTCTCGATCCGGTAACCGCGGCCTTCCCGGCCGATTTCCGCGCTGTCATCGTCGACAGCTGCCTGATGACGGCCGCGGAATTTGCCCGCATCCAGCTTTTTGCCAAGCCGCTCAACCCGGCCCTTGCCGATCGCAGCGCACTGCGCCGGCCGCCGCTGCCGGCCCTTCTGGCCCGCAACTCCGCCCGTCCCCTGCCGCCGGAGGTGCCCCTGCTGGTGCTGCAGGGCGGCGACGACACCGTGGTGCCGGCAAAGGTCACCCGGGCGTTCGTGGAGGCGAGTTGTCAGGCGGGCGGGCGGGTTCAGGTGTTTTTCGACCCGACCCAGAACCACTTCTACATCGCGCTGGCCAACGGTTCCCGCATGGCCGGCTGGCTCGCCGACCGGCTGGCCGGCAAGCCGGCCCGCAACGACTGCGGCCGCCCGTGGGAAACGAAGATCGAATAGGCCGCGCGACAGCCCGCCCGCTTGCCGCCCGGGCCGGGCTGTGCCATTCGTTCGCAACAGGCGCGGCCGGCCGCCCCTTCCCGGCCGCACGCGGGCGTCGCTCACCGGAACGCCGTCTCTCTCAAAGACCCTCTCCGTCCCGAAGCCCCTCGCTCGCCCGAAGCCCCTCACTCGCCCGAAAACCCTCGCTCTCCCGAAGCGCCTCCGGACCGGAAGACCCGGCAGAGCCGCCTCCCCCGCCATCCCTGAAGGCGCCACAGCCCCGAAGGCCCGATGCGATGATCGTCCGCGAACGCCCGGCGCTGTCCGACATTCTCTTTGCCGTGCGCGGCTCGGTGCTGCCGCGCATCAAGAAGCCGCTGGCCGTCAGTGTGGCGCTGGCCACGGCGGTGGTGGCGCTCGACCTCGCGCTGCCCTCCTCGCGCATGGTCACGCTCACGCCGACGCCCTTCACCCTCATCGGGCTGGCGCTCGCCATCTTTCTCGGCTTTCGCAACAATGCCAGCTACGACCGCTGGTGGGAGGGGCGCAAGCTGTGGGGCAGCCTGCTGATCCACGCCCGCTCGGCCGCCCGCCTCGTGCTGGCCCACATGGAACCCGGCCCGGCCGGTAACGACCGGCGGGAGCGCATGGTGCTGGCGCTGATCGGCTTCGCCTATTTCCTGAAGCATCACCTGCGCGATACGCAGGATCAGGAAAGCCAGCAGTTCCTGCCGGCCGGCCTTGCCGCCGGCTTCGAGCACGCCGCCAACCGCCCGGATGCGGCGCTGCGCTTCATCAGCACCGAGTTGCAGGCGGCGCTGCGCGAAGGCCGCATCGACCCGATGATGGCCACCCGCATCGAGGATTGCCTGACCGGGCTTGCCGGCGATCAGGCCGGCTGCGAACGGCTGAAGACCACGCCGCTGCCGTTCTCCTATTCGCTGCTGCTGCACCGCACGGCCTATCTCTATTGCCTTGCGCTGCCGTTCGGCATCGTCAGCCTCACCGGCCTGACGACGCCGTTCGTGGTGGGCCTCGTCTCCTACACCATCTTCGGGCTCGACGCGCTGGGCGACGAGATCGAGCAGCCCTTCCGCCTGACGCTGAACAACCTGCCGCTCGATTC
>NZ_DAISHT010000271.1:0-3823 GCF_036822375.1 Pseudoxanthobacter sp.
GTACTCGCCGCCCACGCCGCCGCGCGCCATGACCAGCGCGCCGAAGGACGATGCGGAGCCGTTGCCGCCGTTGGTGCCGATGTTTGCAGTGCCGCCAGCGCCCACAGTCACCGCGACGCCGCCGCTGAACCCGGCGGTCAGCTGTCCGATGGCGATCTGACCGCCAGAGCCGCCGGCGCCGGCAGCGCTCTGTCCCGCCGATGTCGCGGGCACGCCGCCGCCGGCACCGCCGCCGCCCACGCACGTCACGATTACCGACCGGACGGCCGCCGGGGCGGTGTAGGTCTGGCTGTATGTCAGCATGACGACGCGCAAGGGCCGCCAGCCGCCGCCGATCAGGACCCACGCGTCAGCCGCACGCACCAGTTCCGCCACCGCCCCGGCGGCGATGTCGCCAGCCGCAACCGCACCGCCCGCCGGGTGGCGGATCGGCCGCGGCCCGTCGCCCACATCGAGTGTGGCGCCCGCCGCACAGGCAACGTGGGCCATGACCCGCACAACCGTACCGTCGTCCACGCCGATGAAGGCCGGCTGGAACGCCCCGACATAGGCGCCGCCGGTGCCAGTCGTGACGGCATAGTTCCGCTTGCCGGACTGGATGGAGGATTCGCCCGCCTGCTCGGCGCCAAGGCGCGGGATAGCGCGGATCAGGGCGTCGGAGGCGTCCCGGATCACGACATTGTAGGAGCCGGAAAGCGACAGGTAGATGCTCGGGATGATACCGCCGGCATCGCACTCCACCGGCCATGTGTGGGCCGTTGTCAGGTCTGGATCCTGATAGACGAGAAGCGGCGTAGTCGTGTCGCCAACGTAGAAATAGAGCCGGGCGCCGGGCGCCGGCCGCGCGTAGGCATCGAACACCGGAAGCCCTGATTGGGGGAAATAGGCATAGCTCGCCATGTCACGACCCCAGAGCGATAACGGCAACGGTCTGGCCGGGCGTCACCCAGAACTCGCGCTCGCGGCCATCGTGCGAAAACCCAACGGCAGACGAGGCCGCCGTGCGTGCCGTGTTCGCCGCCGCAGGAGATGGCGACGCCCCTTTCGCAAACTGGAACGGAACATCGCCAGCCAGCCGGCATACGCAGGCGCCGAGATTGGCCGGGACAGCGACGGATGATGCCGCCGAGGTGCTCACCGCAAGCATTCCGCTGGCGCAGCACTCGCCCAGCGTCTGCGAGCCGCCCGTGCCGGCGTGCCCCCCTGCGTACTTCGGCTCGACGGTCCAGAATTCGTAATAGACGGTTGCCATGGCGGCCCTCAAAATAAAAAGGCCGCCCCGAAGGACGGCCTTGAAAAAGTCACTGACGGGACTGTCCGTCCCATTTGCCAATCGGTAGCGTGATGGCTGTTGAGATGGAGGTCGCCGTGCGAGACGCCCTATGGAAAATAGGTCAGACGTTTGCGTTTATTGGCCTTGGGTTCTGGATAAACGTTCAGTTTATCGCTGACGGTAAGCCGCCGAATAGCGATACCGCGAACGTGTCTTTTGTCATTTCGGCCATGATACTTTTCTTCGGCATGACGCTATGGATGCATTTTTGCCGGTTCTGTGACTGGCTGCGTTCCCGCCATTCTGGACTCAAGCCCGATGGTCGCAAGGAGCGCCGCGATCTGCCGGCTCCGCACAGCATTTGGGGCCGATTTGAGGAGGTTCTCGAAGAGCGGAAGCGCGCCTCTGGAAGTCAGGATATTCGCAAGCTCTGAGGTGTTTCGGCCGAAGCGATACCGGTCATATGCCTCAGAGAGGATGCGCGGGATTTGTGTTCCGGCGGACGATACGGCCCGCCCGATGGTCCCGCCTCCCTTCATCCCTGCAATGTCCTCCCCATTGAATGCGGTTTCCGATCCGCGCTGAAGCCGCTTCCCGGTTGCCTCAAGGATGTCCAGATACCGGTTGAAGCCATCCCAGCGAGACTTCCCGTCCGGCAGGGCCTCGACTGCCGCCCTCAAACTGTCACGGGCTTCCGGATTTGCCCGGAGTGTGGCCGAGAACTTGGCGCCGCCGAACTGGTTCGGGCCGCTCTGAAGCGATTTCGTGGCATCGTTGAAGACCGTCTCAGCGTGCTGGCGAACCAGCCCGAGGGCGGCATCCGGGTCTCTGGCCGCCAGCTGCTTCACGGCAGAACCGACAACCGGAGATGATCCGGCCTCCGGGTTGCGGGGGAAGAGCGCGCCACGCTGCGCCGTAACATCGGCTGTTCCGGCTATCTGGCCGACCGGGCCCGCTTCGAGAGGTGCAAGTTCTCCCTGTCGCCGCGCGGCCTGTTCTGCGAGCGCTTGCGCATAAGGGGCGGATGTGCGCGAGGCGGAAGACCGGGCATCCTGCGCACCCTCGCTATAAAGGCTGCTGAGAAGCCCACTATGGCCGGCATTCGCGCTGTTGGCGGCAGCGGCGCCCTTCGTCTTCATCTCCTTCGTTACGGCATCGATCATCCCCACAGAATT
Organism: Pseudoxanthobacter sp.; assembly: GCF_036822375.1. Lineage (NCBI taxonomy): Bacteria > Pseudomonadati > Pseudomonadota > Alphaproteobacteria > Hyphomicrobiales > Segnochrobactraceae > Pseudoxanthobacter > Pseudoxanthobacter sp. The sequence continues at coordinate 2,449 of NZ_DAISHT010000271.1, forward strand.
ATCCGGTAGGTGCTGGAAAGCCGGGCCGAGAACCGGGTGTGATCTGATCTGCCTCAGGGTCTCCTGATAGCCGGGATTGGCGGCGATGCGGTCGAAGTCCACTGCTGGGATGGGATCGGCTTCCGCCGCGCGGTAGGCTGCCCTTGTTCCTGCGTTGATATCGCCGCGAAGATCCTGAATAGCCCCTTCGGCTGCGGCCTGCGCCCGCGTCCCTGTCTGGACAGGGTCCATCGTCCTGGGGGCGAGAGCATCAATCGCGGCTCGTCCGCTGGCTTCGACCTGTGCGGGTCGGGCCGCCATGAAATCATCCATGACCTGCGCCCCGCCGCCCGTGCTCTCGGCAACGCGCTGCGCCTTGGCGAGGTTCCTGTATCGGCCGCCAGAGACCTGATTGAGTGCCTCGACTGGCGTCAGCGACAGGCCCCGCTGTTCAGCATCCGCCATCAGGCTCTTGGCAGCCGTCCAATCGGCCTGCACCGTGGCTGAGTCCAGACCAGAGGCGCCCTTCCTCACGATCTGCTGCGGGGCGGAACGGGCGCCGGCAAGGGCCGTTCCGATCCCGCCGACAACAGCACCGCCCACACGCGCAGCCGTCTCAAACGGTGTTCCCTTCGTCATCTGGCCGGCGGTCTCGGATGCGACAGCCGGGACCATGACGGTTGCGGCGCGGCGGACAAGGCTGCCGGGAGACAGAGCCGCCGGGGCAAACTCGCCAATCGTGCGCGCATATTCGCCGGCCGTTGTCTGTGGCGCGTGCAGGTTCCGCGTCATCCAGCCGCGAACGGCCTCCTGTGCAGATGAGACCACGCGGCCGATAGGGTCCGTCCGCGCATCGATCTCATCGCGCAGGGCATTCCTCCGGGCAATATCGGCTTCAGACAGCGGCTCGGCACCGAGCATGCCGCGCAGTTTGTTCTCAACCCAATCGGTGACGCCATAGACCCCGTCCTTAAGCATCTGAGCCCCGGTCGCCGGTGCCATCACCGTTTCGGCGGCGCCCCGCGCAAGACCCGAGCCGAAAGACTGCGCGATGTCGCCTGCCGGCGATACTGCCTCGGCAAAGGGGTCATGATCCACCGGAACCAGTTTGGGGGCAGGCGCCGCCGGCTGCGCGCCAGATGCGAACGGGTCATAATCGACGGGGACAAGGTTCGCCATCACTGCACCATGAGATATTTGCCGGGGCGCGACGGGTCCGGGACATACCATTTTCCATCAGCCGCCTGCCGGGCGCCATCGACGGGCGGCGCAGCCTGTTGCTGCGCAGAGGGGGTGCCGGCCGCCGCCGGCTGCGGCGGAACATAAGCCGCCGGGTCCTCGACATCGAGAAGCGGCATGAACCCTGTAAGGCCCGGCTGCCCGCTGAGAACCTGTT
>NZ_DAISHT010000272.1:0-3788 GCF_036822375.1 Pseudoxanthobacter sp.
TGAACGGGGTGTCGCTGCACTGGTTCGCCGTGCTGTGGCAGGGGCTCGGCGTGGTGGATGTGTGGGCCGCGTTCGGCCGCTCGTTCCGTCTCGGCGTGGCGGTGACGGTGCTCACCGTCGTCATCGCGGTTCTGGCCGGGCTGGCCTTCCGCAAGCGGTTCTTCGGCTCCACGGTGCTGTTCTACACGGCGATTGCCAGTCTCATCCTGCCGTCCATCGCGGTGTCGCTCGGCATCGCGCTGGCCTTCCGCATTCTCGACGATTTCCTGAAGGCGACCGGGCTTGCCGGCGCCGGCTACCAGAGCGCCATGGGCCTGTTCACCTCGGCGCTCGGCGCGCAGCTCACGTGGACGCTGCCGTTCGGTCTGCTTGTCATGCTGGCGGTCTTCAACCGCTTCAATCCGGCCTATGAGGAGGCGGCGCGCGATCTGGGGGCCTCGCCATGGCAGACCTTCCGCCATGTGGTGCTGCCCATCATCATGCCGTTCGTAATCGGCGTGGCGCTGTTCGGGTTTACACTTTCATGGGATGAAATTGCGCGCACGAGCCAGGCGCTCGGCGGCCCGAACACCCTGCCGCTGGAGCTGCAGGGGCTGACCACGACCGTCACCACGCCGGCGATCTATGCGCTCGGCACGCTGACGACGGCGGTGTCGTTTCTGGTCATCGCGGTTACGCTTGCCGCCAGCTACGTGCTGCGCCGCCGGCGACTGCGCGGCCCGTCCGATGCCGGGCGCGGCACGCTGTGACGGGCACGGATGGCGGGGCACCGGCCGGTGACCCCGCGCCGCCCCCGAATCCGCACTCTCTCCCGGGCGGGCCTCTGCCCCCGGGCCCGCATCTGCCTCCCGATCCCGCCCCGAATCCCGCCGGGATTCCGGCTGAGAGCACCGCCTTGCGTATCTGTTTCATCAACCCCAATTCGACCGCCACCATGACGGACAAGATCGCGGCTGCCGCCCGCGACGTGGCCGGGGCTGCCACGCGGATTTCCGCCGTGACCAACACCGCCGGCCCGCCGTCGATTCAGGGGGCCGCCGACGGCGACCGGGCGGCACCGGGCGTTCTCGCCCTCGTGCGGGACCTTGAGGACACGGCCGATGCGTTCGTCATCGGCTGTTTCGATGACACCGGCCTTGCGGCTGCGCGGGCGCTGACGGCAAAGCCGGTGCTGGGCATCGGCGAAGCCGCCATGCAGATGGCCGGGCAGGGCGGGCGCAGCTTCAGCGTGGTGACGACGCTGTCGGCCTCGCTGCCGGTGCTTGAGGCCAATGTGGCGGCCTATGGCCTGCGCGGCCTGTGCCGCCGGGTTCGGGCCTCGGAGGTGGCGGTGCTGGAGCTGGAGGAGGCAGGCGGGGCGGCCGAGCAGCGGGTGGCGGCGGAAATTGCCCGCGCGCTGGCCGAGGACCGGCCGGATGCCGTCGTGCTGGGCTGTGCCGGCATGGCCGATCTCGCCGCCCGCTTCACGGCGCGGTTCGGTCTGCCGGTGGTCGACGGCGTCGCCGCGGCGGTGAGGCTGCTGGAAGAACGCATGGCGCACTGCTGAGGCCGCTGCCGGGGGGGCGGCCTGTGCGGGCCGGTTCTTCGGGCCTTCCGGGCCCGAAGAACCGGCGTCCTGTCAGGCGCCGTCCATTTCGGTCTCGTAGCGCTCGGAGAGCGCCAGCCAGATGTCTTCGGTGGCGGCGATGGCCTTTTCCGTTTCGGCGCGCTCGCGGGCAATGTCCGCGCCTTTGGCCGGGCTGGTGGTGAACAGCGCCGGATCGGCAAGCTGACGGTCGAGAGTGGCGAGGCGGGTGCGCAGGGTCTCGATCTTCTTTTCCGCGGCCTGAATTTCCTTGCGCAGCGGTGCGAGCTGGGCGCGGCGCTCGGCACCGGCCTTGCGCCGTTCCTGCGCGCTCGGGGCGGCCGGCGCCTCGCTGCGCCGCTCGTCTTTCACCGTGCTGCCGGCGCGCGACAGCACCAGCCGGCGATAATCGTCCAGATCGCCTTCAAACGGCGCCACGGTGCCGCCGGCCACCAGCCACAGCCGGTCGGCGCAGGATTCGACCAGATGCCGGTCGTGGCTGATGAGGATGACCGCGCCCTCGAAATCGTTGATGGCCTCGATCAGCGCGGCGCGGCTGTCGACGTCGAGATGGTTGGTCGGCTCGTCGAGGATCAGCAGGTGCGCACCCTCGAAGGTGGCAAGGCCCATCAGCAGGCGCGCCTTCTCGCCGCCGGAAAGGTCCCGGGCGGGGGTATCCATGCGGTCGGTCGGCAGGCCGAACTGGTTGACGCGCGAGCGCACTTTCGCCTCGGCCTCGGCCGGCATGCGGCGGCGCACATGCTCGAAGGCGGATTGCTCCGGCACCAGTTCGTCCAGCTGATGCTGGGCGAAATAGGCCACCTTCATCTTGTTGGCACGGGTGTAGGTGCCGCTTTCCGGCGCGAGCTTTCCGGCGATCAGCTTGGCGAAGGTCGACTTGCCGTTGCCGTTCTGGCCCAGAAGGGCAATGCGGTCGTCCTCGTCGATGCGCATCGTCAGCCGCGTCAGCACCGGGTGGCCGGGCTGGTAGCCGGCCGCGCCGCGGTCGAGCGTGATGATGGGCGGGGCAAGGCGGCCCTCGGCCAGCGGAAACGAGAACGGGCGCACGTCGCCATCGGCAACCGCGGCGATCGGCTGCAGCTTCTCCAGCATCTTCAGGCGCGACTGCGCCTGCCGCGCTTTGGTGGCCTTGGCGCGGAAGCGATCGACGAAGGATTGCAGGTGCCGGCGCTGAAGGTCCTGCTTCTCGGCGCTCTTGCGCAGCAGGATCTGGGCCTCGCTGCGCTGCCGCTCGAAGGAATCGTAGCCGCCGCGGTAGGCGACGAGCTTGCCGTTGTCGAGGTGGACGATGGTGTCCACCACCTTGTTCAGAAGGTCGCGGTCATGGCTGATCAGCACCACCGTATAGGGATAGCGCATCAGGTAGTTCTCAAGCCACAGCGTGCCTTCCAGATCGAGATAATTGGTCGGCTCGTCCAGCAGCAGCAGGTCGGGCTCGGCAAACAGCACGCCGGCCAGCGCCACGCGCATGCGCCAGCCGCCGGAAAAGGAGCGGCACGGCCGCTTCTGCGCCTCGGCATCGAAGCCGAGGCCGGCGAGGATGGCGGCCGCGCGCGCCTCGGCCGAATGCGAGCCGATGTCGGTGAGGCGGGTGTGGATCTCGGCGATGCGGTGCGGGTCGGTGGCGGTTTCCGCCTCCTCCAGCAGGGCATGGCGTTCGCGGTCGGCCTTCAGAACCACCTCGATCAGCGTTTCGTCGGTGCCGGGGGCTTCCTGCGCCACCTGACCCACCTTGACGCCGCGCGCGAGCGTGATGGACCCGCCCTCCGGCGCGATCTCGCCGGTGATGAGGCGGAACAGCGTGGTCTTGCCGGCGCCGTTGCGGCCGACGAAGCCGATGCGCGCGCGCTCGTTGACGACCATGGTGGCGTGGTCGAGCAGCGTGCGGCCGGCGATGCGATAGGTAACGTCGTTGATGGTCAGCATGGAGCGGTCAGTTCCCGACAGGACCTGCTTCTTGCCTCCTTGCCGGCCATGTCGCAAGCCGTCATCGCCCGGTCATGGAGCGCGGCGCAAGAAAAAGACCGCCCGCCGGCAGGCTGCCACGGCTTGCCGCCGGCTTGTCCGGCAGGCTATACGTCCGGCCGAATTCATCCCGAAGCGGGCGCAGAGCCTGCTTTTTCCTGCCTCGTTTGGAGTTCTCACGCTATGGCGATCGAACGCACTTTCTCGATGATCAAGCCGGATGCCACCCGCCGCAACA